>PEUR01000203.1 GCA_002780675.1 Gallionellales bacterium CG03_land_8_20_14_0_80_55_15
GTGATCCATGTTCTGGTGGTGCTGGCCTTGCTGTTGTATTCGATCTGGTCGGTACAAATTCTGTGGGCTATCTGAAACAGTTCAAATACGGTTATTCCGTTTGCGCGGGGATGACGATGAGGTTTATTGAGGAAATGTAATGGCAATCGCTAAGAGAACATTTGATGTGGTGGTGGTGGGTGCAGGGGGTTCGGGGATGCGCGCGGCTTTACAACTGGCGGAAGCCGGGCTGAAGGTGGCGGTGTTGTCCAAGGTGTTTCCGACGCGTTCCCATACGGTTGCCGCTCAAGGCGGTATCGCGGCCAGCCTCGGCAATATCAACGAAGACAACTGGCACTGGCATATGTATGACACGGTCAAAGGCTCGGATTATCTGGGCGACCAGGATGCCATCGAGTTCATGTGCCGCGCCGCGCCCGAAGTGGTGTATGAACTGGAACACTACGGTATGCCGTTCGACCGGCTGGAGAGCGGCAAAATTTATCAGCGCCCGTTCGGCGGGCATATGCAGGATTACGGCAAAGTGCCGGTGCAGCGCGCTTGCGCGGCGGCGGATCGTACCGGCCATGCCCTTTTACATACCTTGTACCAGCAGAACGTCAAGGCTAATACCAATTTTTTTGTCGAGTGGATGGCGCTTGATCTGGTACGCGACCAGGACGGTGATGTGCTGGGCGTGACGGCGATGGAAATTGAAACCGGTGAGGTGATGATGTTCCACGCACGCGCCACGTTGCTGGCAACCGGTGGCGCGGGACGCATCTTCCAGTCGAGCACCAACGCCTTCATCAATACCGGCGATGGCTTGGGGATGGCGGCGCGTGCCGGTATCCCTCTGGAAGATATGGAGTTTTTTCAGTTTCATCCGACCGGCGTGTACGGCGCAGGGGTGCTGATTACCGAAGGCGTGCGTGGCGAGGGCGGCTATCTGCTCAACAAGCACGGCGAACGCTTCATGGAAAAATACGCGCCGAACGCCAAAGACCTGGCCAGCCGCGATGTGGTGTCGCGCGCCATGACCATCGAAATCAAGGAAGGGCGCGGTTGCGGCGAACACGGCGATCACATCATGCTCAAGCTGGATCATTTAGGCGACGACGTGATCAAGCAGCGTCTGCCGGGTATCCGCGAAATCGCCCTGAAGTTCGCCCATGTTGACCCGGCCAAGGCACCGATTCCGGTCGTGCCGACCGCGCATTACATGATGGGCGGTATCCCCACCAACTATCGCGGGCAAGTTGTCGCGCCCTGCAAGACTGCGCCCGAAGAAGTGGTGCAGGGCTTGTATGCGGTGGGCGAATGCGCCTGCGTGTCGGTGCACGGCGGCAACCGTCTGGGCTGTAATTCCTTGCTGGATTTGCTGGTGTTTGGACGCGAAGCGGGCAGACAGATTATCAAGGATTTGCAACGCAATCCGCACCACAAGCCTTTGCCTGCCGATGCCGCAACCCGCCCATTGGAACGACTGGCGCGGCTGGAAAATCAGAAAAACGGCGAGCGTGTCGGCGAAGTGGGTGCCCAAATGCGCCAAGTCATGCAAACGCATTGTGGCGTGTTCCGTTTCCCGGATTTATTGGTTGCAGGTGTGGCGCAGATCAAGCAAGTCGCGGCGCGCGTGGCACAGACCGAAATTCAGGACAAGAGTCGCGTGTTCAACACGGCGCGCGTCGAAGCACTGGAACTGGATAATTTGATCGAAGTCGCGCAAGCCACCATGATTGCGGCACAGGCACGGCAGGAGAGTCGCGGCGCTCATGCCCGCGACGATTTCACCGCGCGCGATGACGTGAACTGGCTGAAACACAGTCTGTATTTCCGCGAAAATTACCGCCTCGACTACAAACCGGTGCGCCTGAAACCGCTGACTGTGGATTCGTTCCCGCTCAAGGCGCGGGTTTATTAGGGGAAGCAAGAATATGAAATTCAGAATCTACCGTTACAACCCTGAAACCGATAGCGCGCCGAGTATGCGCGACTATGAGCTGGACATTGACCCGCACGGCAAAATGTTGCTGGATGCATTGGTGTTGCTGAAAGAGCAGGACGACAGTCTTTCCTTGCGCAAATCTTGCCGCGAGGGGGTGTGCGGTTCAGACGCGATGAATATCAACGGACGCAATGGTCTGGCGTGTATCACGCCGCTGGACGCATTGAAACAGCCGGTGGAATTGCGCCCGCTGCCCGGCTTGCCAGTGATACGCGATTTGATCGTGGACATGACGCAGTTTTTCAAGCAATACCATTCCATCAAGCCTTATCTCATCAACAACGATCCTCCACCGGAGACTGAGCGTTTACAGTCCCCCGCCCAGCGCGCACATCTGAATGGCTTGTATGAGTGCATCCTGTGCGGCTGTTGTAGCACGGCATGTCCTTCGTTCTGGTGGAATCCCGATAAATTTGTCGGTCCTGCCGGACTATTGCAGGCTTATCGTTTTATTGCCGATACGCGTGATCATGCGACCAGCGAGCGCCTGGATGATCTGGAAGACCCGTATCGTTTGTTCCGTTGCCATACCATTATGAACTGCGTGGATGTCTGCCCCAAGGAGTTGAATCCGACCGAGGCGATAGGCAATATCAAGGACTTGATGATTAAGCGCATGGTATGACAAATGAGGATCGTGGATTGAGGATTGAGGATAAATTTCAACAAGTGGGAAGTGGAGAGGTTGGTTTACTCAGTCCTCAGTCCTCAGCCCTCAATCCTGCCGTTTTGCAACGTTTGCGCTGGCGTTGCAGGCGCGGCTTGCTCGAACTGGATATTGTGCTGGGACGTTTTGTGGATGCTCATTACGCTCAGTTGTCCGAACCAGAGCGGAAAATATTCGATGATTTTCTGGATATGGCTGACAATCCACTGTGGGATATGATTTCGGGCAGGAAAGAGGCCGTATCGGACGAGCAGGTTGCACTGCTGGAAACAATAAGACGGGTATAAACATGCCGTTTTTGAGGGTTGCAAGCAGATAGTTTTTGGCGTTATTGGTAATTTAATTCGAGATTGGAAACCTGATGCAAAACAAACAAGGCGCTATTCGCCAGGACAAACGGGTTGCAACACTGACGCTGGATGATGGTCGCAGTATTGAATTGCCTATCCTGTCCGGCACACTGGGGCAGGATGTCATTGATATTCATGGGATGAGTAAGTGGGGCGTATTTACTTACGATCCGGCTTTTTTCTCAACGGCGAGCTGCACGTCCGAGATCACCTTTATTGATGGTGATGCCGGATTCCTCTATTACCGTGGTTACCCTATCGAGCAGCTGGCTGAAAAGTCTGACTTTCTTGAAGTCTGTTACCTCTTATTGAATGGGCAACTCCCGGATGCGGAGCAAAAATCCAACTTTGTGCGTAAGGTCACCTCGCACACTATGGTGCATGACCAGATAGTTAAATTCTTCAGCGGCTTTCGCCGTGATGCGCATCCGATGGCGGTGATGGTGGGCGTGGTGGGTGCGCTATCGGCGTTTTACCACGATTCACTGGACATCAATAATCCTGAGCATCGTAATTTGGCGGCACTGCGTTTGTTGGGCAAGTTGCCGACCATTGCGGCGATGGCTTACAAGTACCATAACGGCTATCCCTTCATGTACCCAAAATATAAATTGGGTTATGTGGAGAATTTTATTTACATGATGTTTGCCAATCCTGCGGAAGACTACGTGCAAAACCCCAAACTGGTGAGGGCGCTGGAACGCATTTTCATTTTGCACGCGGACCACGAGCAGAACGCCTCTACTTCTACCGTGCGCCTGGCCGGTTCCAGTGGTGCCAATCCGTTTGCCTGTATTTCGTCGGGTATCGCGGCGTTGTGGGGGCCGGCACACGGCGGTGCCAACGAAGCCGCGCTGAAGATGCTGGAAACAATCGGTGATGTGTCCAAAGTTCCCGAGTTCGTGCAGGGCGTGAAAGACAAGAAATATCGGCTGATGGGCTTCGGCCATCGGGTATACAAGAATATGGATCCGCGCGCTTCAGTGATGCGCGATACCTGTTATGAGGTGTTGCAGGAATTGGGTCTGGAAAACGACAAGCTGTTCAAACTGGCAATGGAACTGGAGCAAATCGCCTTGCACGATGCGTATTTCATCGAGCGTAAATTGTATCCGAACGTGGATTTTTATTCCGGCATCGTGCTGCGTGCGCTGGGTATTCCGATGAACATGTTTACGGTCATTTTCGCGGTAGCGCGCACCATCGGCTGGATTTCTCAATGGAATGAAATGATGGAAGGGGATGATCACAAGATAGGCCGTCCCCGTCAGTTGTATGTCGGTGCGACGCGCCGTGATTTTGTGGAGATGGGTAAACGGTGAAGCAAAACACGAGTTTTATCAAGAGGATGCAGGACAGTTCGCTACTGTTTGGTGCGAATGCCTCTTTCGTCGAAGCGTTGTACGAGCAATACTTGCTCGAGCCAGCCAGCGTGCCAGTGGAATGGCGCGATTATTTTGATTCCCTGCAAGCGGCAGGCGTACGGGATGTCGCGCACAGCCCGATACAGCGCGCTTTTGCTGCGATGCCGGAAGCTACTGCCAGTCCCGCGCTGTCGGCGAACGCGGATATGGAACGCAAACAGGTATATGTGTTGCAGCTCATCAATTCCTATCGTTTCCTCGGCTTGCGTGTCGCCAATCTTGATCCGCTGGCGCGCCACGAAAAGCCGGTGATTGCCGAGCTTGATCCCGCTTATTACGGCTTGAACGAAGCCGATATGGACAGCACCTTTGCAACCGGTTCGCTGGTAGCCGCGTCGCGTTTGACTTTGCGCGAGATACTGCAACTGGTACGACAGACTTATTGCGGCAGCATCGGTGCCGAATATATGTATATCAGCGATGTGGCGCAAAAACGCTGGATACAAAATCGCCTGGAAGGTGTGCGCGGGCAGCATGGTTTTAATGTCGCGCAACGCCGCCGCATTCTCGGTCGCCTCACGGCGGCAGAGTCGCTGGAACGTTATCTACATACCAAATATGTCGGACAAAAACGGTTTTCGCTGGAGGGGGGCGAAACCTTGATTCCGATGCTCGATCATCTGTTGCAACGCTGTGGCGCGCAAGGCGTGCAAGAAGCGGTAATCGGCATGGCGCATCGGGGGCGGCTGAATGTGTTGGTCAACATCCTGGGCAAACAGCCTGGTATGTTATTTGCCGAGTTTGAAGGCATACATGCTGAACACTTGAGTTCCGGTGATGTGAAATATCATCAGGGCTTTTCTGCGGACATCGCGACCAGTGGTGGGCAGCTGCATGTTGCGCTGGCCTTCAACCCATCCCATCTGGAGATCGTCAATCCGGTAGTGGAAGGCTCGGTACGCGCCCGCCAGCACCGGCTCAAGGATCATCAGGGGGTCAAGGTCGTGCCGATTCTGCTGCATGGCGATGCCGCATTTGCCGGGCAGGGCGTGGTGATGGAAACGTTGAACATGTCGCAAACGCGCGGTTTCTACACGGGTGGCACGATACACATCATCGTCAATAACCAGATCGGCTTTACCGCGTCCGACAAGCGCGATACGCGTTCCAGCCAGTATTGCAGCGATGTGGCGAAGATGATTGATGCGCCTATCTTCCATGTCAACGGGGATGATCCCGACGCGGTCATGCTGATTACCGAGATCGCGCTGGATTACCGGATGCAGTTTCACAAGGATGTGGTCATCGAGATGGTGTGCTTCCGTAAACTGGGGCATAACGAGCAGGATGAGCCGTTGGTTACTCAGCCGTTCATGTATCGCTACATACGCAAGCATCCCGGAACGCGCGCGGTGTATGTGCAGCGTCTGATTGATGAGGGTGTCATCGAGGTGGCGGATGCCGAGCAGATGATTGCAGATTATCGTCAAGCGATGGATGAAGGGCGCAATTCGATACAGCCCGCGCTGGAGCATGAAGCGAGCAAGCCGGTTTCGCTTTGGCATAACTTTACCAGCGCGGCAAAGTGGGATGAGGCAGTGAATACTTCGGTCACACTGGAGCGTTTGCAGCAATTGGCCAGCGTGCTGACGACCGTGCCGGAAAACTTTGTCTTGCATTCGCGAGTGCAAAAAATTATCGAGGCGCGCGTTGAGATGGCGCGCGGCGAATTGGCTTTGGATTGGGGGATGGCCGAGAATCTGGCCTATGCCACGTTACTCACTGAAAATTATCCTATCCGGCTGTGTGGTCAGGACGCGCGACGCGGCACGTTCTTCCATCGTCACGCGACCTGGCATGACCAGAATCGGGTGGTCTGGGATGAAGGGGTTTACACGCCGTTGCAGCATCTGTCACCCGATCAGGCTGATTTTGTAGTGATAGATTCGTTGCTTTCCGAAGAAGCTGTGCTGGGTTTTGAATATGGCTATGCCACTGCCGAGCCCGACACGATGGTGTTGTGGGAGGCGCAATTTGGTGACTTTGCCAATGGCGCTCAGGTGGTGATAGATCAATTCATCGCTTCCGGCGAAGCCAAGTGGGGCAGGTTGTGCGGCTTGGTGATGCTGTTGCCGCACGGCTACGAGGGGCAGGGCGCGGAACACTCTTCCGGGCGTATCGAGCGTTATTTGCAACTTTGTGCCGATTACAACATTCAGGTGTGTATTCCTTCCAGTCCGGCGCAGATGTTCCATTTGTTGCGCCGCCAGATGCTGCGCCCCATGCGCCGTCCGCTGATTGTGTTTACCCCGAAAAGCATGTTGCGCAACAAGGATGCCGCTTCACCCTTGAGTGAATTCACCCAGGGCAGTTTCAGGGCGGTCATACCCGAAGGGGATGCGCTGGATGCGGGTAAAGTGAGGCGCCTCATCGCTTGCAGCGGGAAAATTTATTACGAATTGCTTAACGCCCGCCGTGAAAAGGGGATAGCGGACATGGCGATTATTCGGCTTGAGCAGCTTTATCCCTTCCCGCATGAGGATTTCGCCGCGCAAGTTGCAGCCTACCCGAATGCCAGCGAATTCGTCTGGTGTCAGGAAGAACCCGGCAATCAGGGCGCATGGCATCGTATCCAGCATTATTTGCTGCGCCATTTGCGCCGGGGAATGCGCCTGGAATATGCCTTGCGCCCTTCCTCTGCCGCGCCCGCTGCCGGTTATCTGGCGGTGCATAACGAACAGCAGAAGGCAGTCATCGAAGCCGCCTTCCGTCCCGATCTCGATGTAAAGAACAATCCAGGAGCATCTCGCCATGAGCATTATTGAAGTTAAAGTACCGCAACTCTCCGAATCCGTCACTGAAGCGACCTTGCTGACCTGGCTCAAGCAAGTTGGCGATGCCGTTAGCGAAGGTGAAAATCTGATTGATGTCGAAACCGATAAGGTGGTGATGGAATTGCCTGCCGCCAAGAGCGGTGTGCTGACTAAAATCCTTAAAGGTGACGGCGAAAAAGTGGGCAGCGAAGAACTGATTGCCCTGATAGATACCCAGGCGGTCGCAGAAGCTGCCGCCTCTGTTCATGCGGATGTCTCGTCTGCCGTTCCGCCTTCGGTGCGCAAGCTGGCGCACGAAAACGACGTGGACACCTCCGGGTTGCAGGGCACGGGGCGCAGCGGTCGCGTCACCAAGGAAGATGTGTTGCACGCGATGGAGCAAGTCGCCACCCGGCAACCTGCACCCGTGGCGGTCGCCAAGGGTGTACCCGCCATCGCCCCGTCCGGCAATCGTCCCGAACAGCGTGTGCCGATGACGCGCATCCGCCAGCGCATTGCCGAACGCCTGCTGCAATCGCAACAAAACGCCGCGATTCTCACCACTTTCAACGAAGTCAACATGCAGCCAGTGATGGAGCTGCGCAACAAATACAAGGATTCCTTTGAGAAGAAGCACGGTATCAAGCTCGGTTTCTCCAGCTTTTTCGTCAAGGCAGCGGTCCATGCTCTGCAACGTTTCCCTATCGTCAATGCCTCGGTGGACGGTACAGACATCATTTATCACGGCTATTTTGACATCGGTGTCGCCATTGGCAGCGAGCGCGGCCTGGTCGTGCCCATCATCCGCGATGCCGATAAGCTGAGTTTTGCGGATATTGAAAAGCAGATCGCCGACTTCGGTGCGCGTGCCAAAGTCGGGAAGTTGACCCTGGAAGAGTTGACGGGCGGCACTTTCTCGATTTCCAACGGCGGGGTGTTTGGCTCGATGCTTTCCACGCCCATCATCAACCCGCCGCAAGCCGCGATTTTAGGCATCCACGCCACTAAAGACCGCGCGGTAGTTGAAAATGGCCAGATTGTCATCCGCCCGATCAATTATCTGGCCGTCTCCTACGACCACCGCATCATAGATGGCCGCGAAGCCGTGCAATTTCTCGGCGCAATCAAGGAAGCGCTGGAGTTTCCAGGCCGGGTGCTGCTGGATTTGTAGGTTGGGTTAGCAGTTTCACCGCGTAACCCAACATCAAAATAAAAAGTCAACTTCGCCGGGGGTTGCCCGGCAGCAAGCTACTTTCTTTTGCTTCGCCAAAAAGAAAGTAGCCAAAAAGAAAAGGCGACCCCGGTTTGCCGCCCTTCGGGTACCGAGCGTTGCTCGACTGGTCAGGCGGCTGCGGAACTCGCGCTACGCGCTCAGACAGTCCTCACCGACACCCCCTGACCAGCCTGCGCTACTCGGCATCGCACAGGGGGAGAGGAAGAGCGAAAAAAGAAAATCGGGTGGGCAAAAAGTTGCCCACCCGACTGGGGTTGATAGGTAAAACAATTCGACCTCGGTACATTGGAGTCCTTCAAAAAATATTTTGTAGCATGATGAAACCATGGAAGATAACTATGCAACATTAAGTGACTAGCTGCCGGGCTACCCCCGGCGGTGTTGAATTTCTCATGACAAACATACATGAGTTACAAACGGAAATCCCAATGAAAAAATTTTCCGCCTACCGCATCTTCGAGCAAGACGGCAAATCTGTCGGGCGCTTCGTCGAGTTGAGGTTGGAGGATCTCGATCCCGGCGAGGTAGTCATCCAGTCGCATTATTCCAGCGTGAATTTCAAGGATGCGCTTGCTGCGACTGGTGCGGGGCGCGTGATACGTCGCTTTCCCTGCGTCGGCGGGGTGGATG
>PEUR01000147.1:0-7814 GCA_002780675.1 Gallionellales bacterium CG03_land_8_20_14_0_80_55_15
TGGGTCGTCACGGACTTGAACCGTGGACCAAAGGATTATGAGTCCTCTGCTCTAACCAACTGAGCTAACGACCCGTAAACTATTAACCTTCACTGTCCAAAAAGCTTTTTAGCTTTTCGGAGCGCGAAGGGTGACGCAACTTGCGTAACGCCTTGGCTTCAATTTGACGAATACGCTCGCGCGTCACGTCAAACTGTTTGCCCACTTCTTCCAGCGTGTGATCGGTGTTCATCTCGATGCCGAAACGCATACGCAAGACTTTTGCCTCACGCTGAGTCAGGCTATCCAGAATATCTGCCGTCGCACTACGCAGGCTCTCATAAACTGCCGCATCAATCGGTACGGTGGTATTGGAATCTTCGATGAAATCCCCCAGATGAGAATCATCATCATCGCCGACGGGCGTTTCCATGGAGATGGGTTCTTTGGCAATCTTCAGGATTTTATGGATTTTTTCTTCCGTCATTTCCATCTTTTCGGCCAGCGTCGCCGCATCTGCCTCCATGCCGGTTTCCTGCAAAATCTGGCGCGAGATACGATTCATCTTGTTGATGGTCTCAATCATGTGTACCGGAATACGGATAGTGCGCGCCTGATCCGCGATGGAACGCGTAATCGCCTGACGTATCCACCAGGTTGCATAAGTCGAAAACTTGTATCCGCGACGATATTCAAACTTGTCTACCGCCTTCATCAAACCGATATTGCCTTCCTGAATCAAATCAAGGAACTGCAAACCGCGATTAGTGTATTTCTTGGCGATAGAAATGACCAGACGCAAGTTAGCCTCAATCATATCGCGCTTGGCGCGGTGTGAACGCGCTTCACCGTTCGTCATGCGGCGGTTGATTTCCTTGATATCAGCGATTGGCAAACCAACCCGGTGCTGTATATCAATCAGGTTTTGCTGTTTTTCCAGCAGTGCGTGTTGATAGCGTTTCAAGGTTACACAATAAGGCTTATCAGCTTTTAGTTCCTGCGCTAACCAATCCAGATTGACCTCATTGCCAACAAAACTTTGCAGGAAATGTGCGCGCGGCATTTTGCTCTTATAAACACATATATCCTGAACATCGCGCTCATTTTTGCGTATTTCTTCAATCAACTTACGCATGGTGTTGCACAGCGCATCCACCTGTTTGGCACCAAAACGAAAAGTCATGAAGACTTCGGTGATGCCGTCCTGACAGGCATTGTACTGAGCACTGCGATAACCGTACTTTTCGTAAGCCTTGCCCATCTTATTGAACAAATCAGCAATAACAGCAAAAGCATCCAGGGCTTCTGCCTTTAATTGAGCCAGGTTTGCAGCGACAGCGGCGGCAGTTGCGGCGGCGGCGGCCTCTTCATCCAATTCGCCTTCTTCATCTTCAAGCGCCTCCTCACCGGACTCCTCTTCAACTTCCGCGTCGTCCTCAGCACCCTCGCCGTCATTCTCAAAATTGTCATCTTTTTCGGGTTCGCCAGCAACCACATCCAGTTCATCGGCAATCTCGACAAAGCCATCAACCAACTCGTTGATGCGCATTTCATCATTCTCGATCCTGACCACCAATGCCAAAATTTCCGCTACAGACACGGGACAGGCGGAAATTGCCTGAATCATATGGCGTTGACCTTCTTCGATACGCTTGGCAATCGCGATTTCTTTCTCGCGCGTAAGCAAATCAACCGTACCCATTTCACGCATGTACATACGCACGGGATCAGTAGTGCGACCAAATTCAGAATCTACTGTAGACAAAGCCGCTTCGGCTTCTTCGGCGGCATCTTCGTCAGCGGCAGCGGGGGCGGCATCACTCATAATCAACGTTTCAGCATCTGGCGCGACATCGCACACAGAGATACCCATATCGTTGATCATGCTGGCAACACTTTCAATCTGCTCGACCTCGATCATGTCAGGCAAATGATCATTGATTTCGGCGTAAGTCAGATAACCGCGCTCTTTTCCGAGAATAATCAGCGCCTTGAGACTACTGCGGCGCGCATCGGCATCCTCTACCGGCAAATTTGCTATCGGTCTCTCAACCTTGGCAGCCAGCTTCTTGCTTACTTTTTTCGTGCTTTTTTTAGTCGTTGCCATATTTTTTCCAATTGCGTGAGACCCTTTTCAGGTCGCAGAAAAGCGCTGCATTATACCCGAACCGATCATTTTTTATTAACCTTTGCAAAGGTTTTGACCGCCATGCATCCCGCTGCGGCAGGTTACTAAATTTCGCCAGACTACCGATCAAATAGCTCATTTATTAGCCGATACTGCGCCTCGTTGCAGCAAGCGTAAATATTGCTCGCGCTCGTGACTACTCATACTCGATGGCCCGCCCTGTACTGACTCACGTTGCATGGCTTGAAATTGCTCGCGCCGCTGCCCTTCACTGAGTTTATTGAGCAAGCCCTGGAACTCCCCTTCAACGTCGAACGACTCTCCCCAAGCCAACATCTCCGCCTGTGCCGCAGCAATCGCCCGCGCATGAATCGTCCCCTGAAACATCTGTGCCAGCGCAGGAATCGTGATGGCAAAATCAGCTTCACGCAACACCGCAAGCACCGCCATCACCGCTTCGGCATCGTCGCCATCCTCCCGCCAGCCATCAGGCATTGCCCTGCCTGACTCGGGGTGAGCCAACAAACATTGCAACAACAAACGATGCACCGGAAAAGCTGCGCGCGCAGCCTTTTTTAAGGAGGGGCGCGGCGTGCGAGCAAGCGGCGCAATTTCATACAAGGCTTCCAATTCTGCCTGACTCACACCGGAAAGCGTTGCGACTTCCTTGCGCAACAACAATCCGGCAACCGGCGAAGCAATCGCGGACAACAATGGCTTTGCGCGCTGTATTAACTGGTTGCGCCCTTCCTGGGTACGCAAATCCAATCCGCCACAGATTTCGCGCAACAAATAACCCGACAAAGGCATAGCCTCCGCCACTCGCTGCTCAAAAACAGCCTTGCCAAATTCCCGCACAAAGCTATCTGGATCATGTTCGGTCGGTAAAAACAGGAAATTGATGCGCTTGCCGTCCTGCAAATAGGGCAAAGCATTTTCCAAAGCGCGCCATGCCGCTTTCTGTCCGGCTTTGTCCCCGTCAAAACAAAACACGATCTGTTCAGCCAAGCGCAGTAATTTTTGTATGTGGTGCGATGTAGTGGCCGTTCCCAATGTTGCAACGGCATATTCCACACCGTGTTGCGCCAGAGCGACCACATCCATATAACCCTCTACAACCAGCACCCGCTGACCGCCGCGTATGGATTTTTGCGCCTGAAATAGGCCATACAATTCGCGGCCTTTTTCAAACAAAGGCGTTTCTGGAGAATTGAGGTATTTCGGTTCCCCCTTATCCAGAACACGCCCGCCAAAGCCTATGACTTGACCGCGCACATTGATGATAGGGAACATGATGCGGTCACGAAATCTGTCGTAACGTTTATCGTCATCGCCGTTAATTACCAGGCCTGTTTCTTCAAGCGCCGAGTGACGGTAATCAGGGAAGGCTGCAGCCAGATTTTGCCACGCATCCGGCGCATAGCCGATGCCAAATTTTGCCGCGATCGCACCACTTAAACCGCGATGCTCCAAATAATCAATCGCCCTGCGTGATAATTTGAGCTGCCCGCAGTAATAACGCGCGGCAACTTGCATCACTTCATATAAATCTGGCGCGACCTTATGTCGAAACTCACCCGCAGCGGCGTGTTCATGTGGAACGTCCATCCCCACACTTTGCGCCAACTCTTCCACCGCCTCGACAAAACCCAAACCGAGATGTTCCATAACAAAACCGATCGCCGTGCCATGTACGCCGCAGCCGAAGCAATGGTAGAACTGCTTGGTCTGACTGACAGTAAATGAAGGAGATTTTTCGTTATGAAAAGGACAGCAGGCAACAAAATTCGCACCTGCTTTTTTCAGAGGCACATAGCGCTCAACAACGTCCACAATATCCAGACGGTTAAGCAAATCCTGAATGAAACTTTTTGGAATCATGTCAGCTTGCTACCAGGGTAAAAATCGTTGCCGGAATGCCTTGTGACATGCCCGGCAAGAAAGCCGCCCGGATCAACAAGCAAGCAATTTGAACCGGAACAATAAGAAAGCTATTGGGATAAGCGGGTTTTAATCAGCGCCGAAACTTTGCCCATCTCCGCACGACCAGCCAGTCTGGATTTGAGCAGGCCCATTACCTTGCCCATATCTTGCGGACCCACCGCACCAACCGTCGCAATGGCTTCGAGTACGGCAGAACTGACCTCGGCATCACTAAGCTGCTGCGGCATATAGCCTGCCAGCACGCTCATTTCGGCTTTTTCTACCTCTACCAAATCCTGACGACCCGCCGCTTCATACTGACCGATGGAATCACGGCGCTGCTTATTCATCTTTTCGATGATAGCTACAACATCCGCATCCGTCAGTTCGACACGCTCGTCCACCTCGCGCTGCTTGATAGCCGCGAGCAACAGACGAATCGCCGACAATCTCGCCACATCTTTGGCGCGCATTGCAGCTTTCATATCATCGGTGATTTGTTTTTTCAGACTCATATATTTTCCAATCAACGACACACCAAACGATGTGCATCAATCAGATTCGGTCTTAGTAAAGCTTGGGGGGCAGTGTCTGACTGCGCAGACGCTTGTAGTGACGCTTAACAGCAGCGGCCAGCTTACGTTTACGTTCAGCAGTGGGCTTCTCGTAAAATTCGCGTGCACGCAAATCGGTCAACAGACCAGTTTTTTCCACAGAACGCTTGAAACGACGCATTGCAACTTCAAACGGCTCATTCTCTTTAACACGTACGGTTGTCATCTACAAACTACCTTTAACCTAAAAATTGAGGGCGCGATTCTAGCAAACCCGCCCAAGTACCACAACTTATATTTTGCATATTGTTAGTCTGTTGCCCGTTAAATTCACACACCTTCTGACACGATTATCGGTTTTTAATTAAAAAACAATATGTTGTGTGATTATTGTTGCGCAATCCGCAGGGGGGCTTTCATTCAGAAACAGGCGATTTATCGCCTTAATGTTACGTGGGAATGCCCCTGCGGCATTGCCCGCCACGTTGAGAGACCCCGACCTACATTGGATTCCGTCTTGTCCGACTCAGGGAACTACTGATTTATTCGTCATTCCGATGCAATATGCAATACAACTTATTGATTAAGATAGGTTTTATCTATTGCGAAAACGAAAAACCGGATAAATAAGCACTTCCGTAGCGCCCGGCAATATCCGGTTTATCACCCCTAAAAATATTCTCCAGATAATAAAACCACCCTGTTATAACAGTGAGGGATATTGTATAAACGCCTCTGGTTCAGCGCTATTGCACCTTGATTTTGGCAAATTTCCGCTTACCGACCTGAGCCACGACCACCCTGCCTGCCTCAACCACATCAGCCTTATCGTTGACACGCTCACCATCCAGCTTTACCGCACCTTGCCCAATCATGCGCACCGCTTCCGATGTACTGCTCACCAAATCGGCTTGCTTTAGCAACTGTGGCACAGCAATTCTGCCGCCCGCCGAAGCAACAGTGACCTCGGGCATATCATCGGGCAGCACACCGCGACGGAAGCGCGCCTCAAATTCAGCGAGAGCCGCTTCGGCATCTCGGCTTGAATGGAAGCGCGTAACCATCTCCTGCGCCATCAGCACCTTGATGTCGCGTGGATTGCGCCCGCCATTGACCTCTTCGCGCCACACGGCAATTTCATGCATGCTGCGGAAAGACAGCAATTCCAGATAACGCCACATCAACACATCAGAAATGGACATCAGCTTGCCAAACATATCTTGCGGGGTATCGGTGATGCCAACGTAGTTACCCATGGACTTGGACATTTTGTTCACGCCATCCAACCCTTCCAGCAACGGCATGGTCAAAATGCACTGAGTAGGCTGACCATAATGCCTTTGCAGCTCGCGCCCCATCAACAGATTAAATTTCTGGTCTGTTCCGCCCAATTCCAAATCCGCTTTTAATGCAACAGAATCATAACCTTGCACCAGGGGATAAATAAACTCGTGTATGGCAATCGGCTGATTACTCTTGTAACGCTTGGAAAAATCATCGCGTTCCAACATCTGCGCGACGGTATGCGTTGCCGCCAGTTTGATCAAATCAACCGCACTGAATTTATCCATCCAGGTCGAATTGAACACAATCTCGGTTTTTTCGGGATCCAGCACCTTAAAAACCTGCTCGCGATAGGATTGAGCATTCTCGACAACCTGCTCGCGTGTCAACGGCGGGCGAGTCGCATTTTTACCGGTCGGATCGCCAATCATCCCGGTAAAATCACCAATCAGAAACAAGGCATGATGCCCAAGATCCTGCAACTGGCGCATCTTGTTGAGTAAAACCGTATGACCCAGATGCAAATCCGGTGCAGTCGGGTCAAATCCCGCCTTGATGCGTAACGGGCGACCCAATGCCAACTTCTGCTTTAACTCTGCCTCTATCAGCAACTCATCTGCGCCGCGCTTGATTAAATCCAGTGATTCTTTTTGTGTCATTTCATTCATAATTTTTTAAATCCGACTCAGGAAATTTACCACCGTTCATCCTTGCTTCCCTACCGCTTGTCGGGTAGGATGCTCCATTCAATTTTTTACCCCTCCTATTGTCAGTTTGACTTTGATAAGAGGGCTGTTTCTGTTAAAGTCCGCCCCAATTCAAAAGCCGCACGCTTTATTAGTTTAGCTACGCCACCACACAGATTCGGAGACGCGAATGTTAACGCAAAATATGATTAACCAAGAGCGCAAAAACAAATTACGCTGGTTTGTCACCATTTCCACCCTCCCGTTACTCGGTGTGGTAACAGCCTTCGGTCTTGTTCCAACCAGCGACCTGGGTCTGAATACCGGCAAAATCTCCATCGAAGAAGTCGCTTTACCAGGCAACCTTGCTGCCCAAACAGCTTCCACAACATTTTGGCGCACTGAACGCACACAAGCCGGCGATACGGTAGCCGACTTGATGCAAAGACTCAACATCAAAGATGCTGCCGCCAGTGACTATCTGCGCAACAACACAGATTCAAAATCTTTCCGCAAGCTGCCATCCGGTCAGGAAGTGCAAGCCGAGATAGATGCAACGGGAGCGTTGGTTTCCCTGCGCTATCTGGGCAATCAAGGCTCGCAAATCATCATCAAAAAACAGCGTGATCAGTTCACCACTGAAACCGTCGCCGCACAACTGGAAAAACGCCTGTTTGTGCGTACCGGTAAAATCAAGACCAACTTGTACGAAGCGACCGATGCCGCAGGAATGCCTGAATCTGCGGCCAATCAATTGACTGAAATTTTCAACGGCGATATAGATTTTCACCATGACCTGACACGCGGCGATAAATTTACCGCCGTATATGAAATGACTTACAGCAACGGCGCGCTGGTCAGCGCAGGCAAAATTCAGGCTGCCGAATTCATCAATCAGGGCCATGTTTACCGTGCCGTGCTTTTCTCAGCCGATGGCAAACACAGCGACTATTACACCCCTGAAGGAAATAGTCTCAAGAAAGCATTTTTGCGTTCGCCTGTCGCTTTCTCGCGTGTCAGCTCAGGCTTTACCACCGCACGCTTTCACCCGGTGCTGAACCAATGGCGCGCGCACAAGGGCACCGATTTTGCTGCCGCGATGGGTACGCCCATCAAAGCAACCGCGAATGGTGTCGTGGCCTTCGCCGGCAGCCAAAATGGCTATGGCAAGCTCATCGTACTGAAGCACTCCAATAGCGTTTCGACCGCATATGGTCACATGTCACGCTTCGCCAAAGACATGCGCAATGGAAAACGCGT
>PEUR01000147.1:7952-9079 GCA_002780675.1 Gallionellales bacterium CG03_land_8_20_14_0_80_55_15
CGCCAGCAAAGCCAAATTCAAATCGCTGGCCAACAACTTCACCGCGCGCCTGAACCAGTTGCGCAACACCAACCTCGCCAAGCTCGATTAGTTCTAATTGATAGCGCACCACGAACAACAGGCCGATTTATATATCGGCCTGATGTCAGGAACCAGCTTGGACGGCATTGATGCCGTCCTTGTTGCTTTTGACCATACCCCTTCCGATTGTCTATCCCCCAGACTCATCAACAAATTTTATCTGCCTTACGCCGACACGCTGAAACAGGCGATAGTGGACTTGCACCACCCCACCCATAACGAATTACATCAAACCCAGCTCGTCGGCATCCAACTGGCAAATCAGTATGCGCAGGCCATCCATGCGCTACTCGCAGCAACGACCTATTCTCCTCAGGAAATTCTGGCAATCGGCTGTCACGGCCAGACCATCCGCCACTGTCCCGAGTACGGCTACACGCTCCAGATCGCCAATGCCGCATTGCTGGCAGAATTGACCGGCATCACCGTGGTCAGTGACTTTCGCAGCCGCGACATTGCCGCAGGCGGGCAAGGCGCGCCGCTGGTTCCCGCCTTCCATGACAAAATAATGCGCGCACCCGATGTCCATCGCGTCATCGTCAACATCGGCGGCATCAGCAACCTGACCAACCTTGCACCGGATATAGCCACTTCCGGCTTCGACTGCGGTCCGGGTAATTTGCTGATGGATGCGTGGTGTATGCGACATTTGGGAAAACCATATGATGCTGGCGGTAGCTGGGCGGCAAGCGGAAAGTGGCTCCCCAATCTGCTGAAAAAAATGCTGGCAGAACCATTTTTCAAACTCCCCCCCCCCAAAAGCAGCGGGCGCGACCTGTTCAACATGGCATGGCTGGAAGAAAAACTTGAAGGCCGCGAATCGGCAGCCGATGTACAAGCGACGTTGCTTGAGCTGACCTGTTTAACCATTGCCGAGGCAATAGGCCAGCAATGCAGTGGTGCGCAGGAAATCTACCTGTGCGGTGGCGGCGCGCGCAACCTGAACTTACTCACACGTCTCACTACCCTGCTGCCTGGCTGCAACGTACAGACCACCAACACCCTCGGCGTAGACAGCGATTATTTGGAAGCAATCGCCTTCGCCT
>PEUR01000174.1:0-8818 GCA_002780675.1 Gallionellales bacterium CG03_land_8_20_14_0_80_55_15
TATCAGGACTTTCAGTCCGTATTTCAAACCCACCGGCTTTAGCCGGTGGTTGTTTAGTATGAGTGGTAGGTCAAAAGAGCGGCGATTATAAAGCAATGCCGCGCAACGGTCAGATGCAATCGTATATAATCCCGCGCTGTTCAATTTCAGGTCTTTCTCCATGCTGGAAGTCAGCAATCTTGCTTGTAGTCGCGGCGACCATCGCTTGTTTTCGGGGTTGAGTTTTACCTTGCATCCCGGCGAAATCCTGCAAATTCAGGGCGCGAATGGCAGCGGGAAGACCAGTCTGTTGCGTACGCTGTGCGGATTTTTGATGCAGGACGAAG
Source organism: Gallionellales bacterium CG03_land_8_20_14_0_80_55_15 (assembly GCA_002780675.1). Lineage (GTDB taxonomy): Bacteria > Pseudomonadota > Gammaproteobacteria > Burkholderiales > Gallionellaceae > Gallionella. The sequence goes on from PEUR01000174.1 coordinate 327, forward strand.
GAACGATTTCATGGTTTGGTAGCGAGGTGCAAGGGATACGAGAAGAATATTATGCAGAGGTGATGTATCTCGGCCATTTGAATGCCATCAAGGATGAGCTGAGCGCGCTTGAGAATTTGCGTATCTCGGCGGGGCTGTCGGGTGCCGTGTTGACCGATCAGGAGGCGATTGCCGCCTTGCGGCGCATGGGCTTGAAGGGGCGCGAGACACTGCCCACTAAGGTGTTGTCGCAAGGCCAGCGGCGGCGCGTGGCCTTGGCGCGGATGCTGGTGAGCGAGGCTAAATTGTGGATACTGGATGAACCTTTGACGGCGCTGGATGTCGGAGCCGTCTGCCTGATACAGGAATTGCTGGCGGAACATCTGGCGCAACAAGGCATGGTCATTTTCACGACCCATCAACCGCTTGAAGTTGCGGGGATGGAAATGCGCAGCCTGTCGCTGTCATAAGGGGGCAGGCTATGAAGAAACGCTCCCTGTTTTCCTTGCTGATGCTGGTGATACGTCGTGATCTGGTGTTGGCGCTGCGCTGTCGCACGGATGTGTTGACGACGCTGGTTTTTTTCGTGATGGTAGTCAGTCTGTTTCCGCTGGGCGTAGGTCCCGAAACCGACATGTTGCGCAAAATTGCGCCGGGCGTGTTGTGGGTAGCAGCCCTGTTGTCATCAATGTTGTCGTTGGGTCGGCTGTTTTCAGCGGACTATTTGGATGGTACGCTAGAGCAAATGTTACTCGTGCCGCAGTCGCTGTCTGTGCTGGTGTTGGGCAAGATGGTGGCGCACTGGATGGTGTCGGGTTTACCGCTGGTGTTGTTGACCCCGGTGCTGGGACTGCAATTTGATATGTCGGTTGAAGCGATAGGCGTGTTGATTCTGGGCTTGTTGCTGGGTACGCCGGTACTCAGCATGTTGGGCGCGATTGGCGCGGCGCTGACCTTGGGCTTGCGAGGCGGCGGCGTATTGTTGTCCTTGTTGGTGTTGCCCTTGTGTATTCCGGTGCTGATTTTTGGTACCGGTGCGGTGGGTGCGGTGACCGCCGGGCTGAATTATTCGTCCAATCTGTCCATGATGGGCGCGTTGTTAGTGTTGGCGCTGACCTTTACCCCCTGGGTGGCGGCGCAGGCGTTACGAATTTCAATGGAATGAATTTAGAGATTTTTATATGGCGATAAACTGGTTTAAATATTCCGCTCCGACGACTTTTTACGGTCTGGCGGGCAAGTTGATTCCCTGGTTCGCCATTCCGGCGGCCATTTTATTTGCAGTGGGTTTATATATCGGTTTTGCCGTTGCACCGATGGATGCGCAGCAAGGCGAGTTTTATCGCATCATCTTCATTCATGTGCCCGCTTCCATGCTGTCCATGTTTTTGTATATGGTCATGGCAGGCTATGCCGCGCTGGGCTTGATTTTTAACACCCGCTTGTCTTCCATGATGGCGAGTGCGGTCGCTCCGACGGGCGCGCTGTTCGCCTTTATCTCGCTGTGGACGGGCGCGTTGTGGGGCAAGCCGATGTGGGGCGCGTGGTGGGTGTGGGATGCGCGCATGACTTCCGAGTTGATTTTGTTGTTCCTGTACTTGGGCTTTATCGCGCTACACGCCTCGATAGATGACCCGCGCCGCGCCGACCGTGCTTCGGCCTTGCTGGCCATCGTCGGTTCGGTGAACGTGCCTATCATCTATTTTTCGGTGAAATGGTGGAATACCTTGCATCAAGGCTCGACCATCAAATTCAGCGGCACCTCCATGCACATCGCCATGCAGCAAGCGATGTTCACCATGCTCGCGGCGTGCTGGCTGTATGCGATAGCGGTCACGCTGGCGCGGGTGCGCAGCATTATTCTGGAACGGGAACGCCATACCAAATGGATAGCCGAGCTGGCGGAGGTGCGGTCATGAGTCTGGATATATGGATGCGAGAAAATCCGCTGACCTATGTGTGGATCGGTTCATACGCGGTGGCGATGCTGGTGTTCGTCATCGAAATCGCGATGGTGAGACACAAGCGAACCCTCACCTTGCAACAGGTTCGCCTGATCCATCAAGCAGAAGAGGAATAGCATGAAGCCGCGTCAGAAAAGATTTTTGTACATTGTTATTGCCATCGCTGCCGTGGGTATTGCGGTGGGGCTGGTGTTGAACGCGCTCAAGGACAACGTCAGCCTGTATTTCACGCCGACTCAGGTCTATAACAAGGAAGCGCCGGAAGGCCGCAGCTTCCGCATCGGCGGGCTGGTCGAAGAGGGCAGTATCAAGCGCGAGGCGGATGGTTTGACGGTCAATTTCGTGATTACCGATCTGCACAAAACCTTGCCCGTGGTTTACAAAGGCATCCTGCCGGACCTGTTCAAGGAAGGTAAGGGCGTGGTTGTACAGGGCAAGATGGAAGCCGGCGGGCTGATGCGCGCCGACGAGGTGTTGGCCAAACACGACGAAAACTACATGCCGCCGGAAGCCGCCGATGCCCTGAAAAAAGCTGAAACCGCCGCCGCAGCAGCAAATTCCTCTTCCGCAGCGTCTCCGTCGTCCGGAACGCCTGGCGCACAATAATCCCCGTCAGTTTTACAGCGAAAGTTACTACATGATTCCTGAACTTGGTCATTTTTCCCTCATTGTCGCGTTGTGCCTGGCGATGGTCCTCGGTGTGCTGCCGATCCTCGGCGCGGCGCGCAACAATGCGGTGCTGATGGGGGTCGCCCGTCCGGTCGCTTACGGGCAGTTGTTGTTTGTCGGCCTGTCGTTTGCCGCGCTGGCCTATGCCTTTCTAAATAACGATTTTTCCGTGCTGTATGTTGCGCAGCATTCCAATTCCCAATTACCGGCGATCTACCGTTTCTCGGCTATCTGGGGCGGTCACGAAGGTTCGCTGCTGCTGTGGGCGTTGTTCTTGTCGGTCTGGACGGCAGCGGTTGCCCTGTTTAGCCGTCATTTGCCGGAAGAAATGGTGGCGCGCGTGCTGGGCGTGATGGGCTTGATTGCGGTCGGTTTTATGCTGTTCATGCTGTTTACCAGCAGCCCGTTCGAGCGCCTGTTGCCCGCCGCTGCCGATGGCCGCGACCTGAATCCGCTGTTGCAGGATCCCGGTCTGGTGATCCATCCCCCGATGTTGTACATGGGCTATGTGGGCTTCTCGGTGGCTTACGCCTTTGCCATTTCTGCCTTGTTGGGCGGCAAGCTCGATGCGACCTGGGCGCGTTGGTCGCGTCCCTGGACGACGGTGGCGTGGGTGTTCATGACCCTCGGTATCGCGCTGGGTAGCGGTTGGGCTTATTACGAGCTGGGTTGGGGCGGCTGGTGGTTCTGGGACCCGGTGGAAAATGCCTCGTTCATGCCGTGGTTGCTGGGCACGGCATTGATCCATTCGCTGGCCGTGACCGAGAAGCGCGGCGCGTTCAAAAGCTGGACGGTGTTGCTGGCGATTGCGGCGTTTTCGCTGAGTTTGCTGGGGACTTTTCTGGTGCGTTCCGGCGTGCTGACATCGGTACACTCGTTCGCGGCTGACCCTAAACGCGGGATTTTTATCTTGACTTTCCTGGTGCTGGTGGTCGGTGCGTCGCTGCTGCTGTTCGCCTGGCGTGCGCCCAAAGTAGGCTTGGGCGGAAAGTTCGATTTGATCTCGCGAGAATCGCTGCTGTTATCGAATAATGTGCTGCTGTCGGTCGCGTCCGCCTCGGTGTTTATCGGCACGCTGTATCCTTTGTTTATGGATGCTTTAGGTTACGGCAAGCTGTCGGTCGGCGCGCCGTATTTTGAAGCTGTATTCGTGCCGCTGATGATTCCGATGGTGTTGCTGATGGGGCTGGGGCCGCTGGCGCGTTGGAAGAAAATGGAGGTGCCCGAATTGGCTAAACGCGTGCAATGGGGGTTCGCCAGTGCCTTGGTGCTGGCCTTGCTGCTGCCGTTGCTGATGGGCAAGTTTTTGATGCTGGAAGCCAATAAATGGTCGCCGATGATCGTGGTCGGATTGCTGATGGCGTTCTGGATTATCGCCTCGCTGGTCATCAGCCTGCGCCAGCGTTGGGCGGGGCAAGGCGCTTTCATGGCGCGCGTCAGGAAACAAAGCCGCAGCTATTACGGGATGCAGTTGGCGCATCTGGGCGTGGCGTTTTTCATCATCGGCGTGACGCTGGTCAAGGGCTACGAAACCGAGCGCGATGTACGCATGAATGTCGGCGACACCGTGATGGCGGGCGGCTACGAGTTCAAGTTTAATGGCGTGACGGAAACCGAAGGGCCCAATTATGTCGCGGGGATGGGGCATGTGGTGGTGAGCCAGGACGGCAAGCGGGTGGGGGAGCTGAACCCCGAAAAGCGCCAGTACAACGTGTCGGGTATGCCGCTGACCGAGGCGGCGATTCAAACCGGCTTGTTCCGCGATTTGTATGTCTCGCTGGGCGAAGCGATTCCCGAATCCGAAGGCGCGTGGGCGGTGCGCGTTTATATCAAACCTTTTGTGGACTGGATATGGGCGGGTTGTCTGCTGATGGGGCTGGGCGGCCTGTTCGCGGTGTCTGACCGCCGTTACCGCATCCATAAACAAGCCGTAAAACAAGGACAACCCTCATGATGCGATTCATACTTCCGCTGGTCATTTTTTTGATTTTGTCGGTTTTTCTGTACAAGGGGCTGGGGCGCGATACGCGCGAAGTCCCGTCCCCGCTGGTCGGTAAAGCCGCCCCTGCTTTTGTGTTGCCACAGCTTTATGAGCCGACCAAAAAATTCTCGCCCCAGGAGATGCTGGGTAAGGTGTGGTTGATGAACGTGTGGGCTTCCTGGTGTGGCGCGTGCAAGGACGAACATCCGCTACTGTTGGAATTGTCGCGCCAAAATATCGTGCCTATCGTCGGCCTGGATTACAAGGACAAGGCTGAAGACGGTCAAATGACGCTGAATAAAGCGGGTAATCCCTACACTCTGGTGATCGCCGATGCCGACGGCAAGGTCGGCTTTGATTATGGTGTCTATGGTGTTCCAGAAACCTATCTTATTGATAAAAAAGGAATGATTGCCTTCAAGCTGATCGGTGCGGTGACACCGGAAAATCTGCGCGAAAAAATCCTGCCCAGGGTTGCGGAGTTACAAGCCAAATGATGAGAAACCTCTTGCTGCTATTGCTGTGCCTGTTGCCCACGCTTACCTTTGCGGGCGAAGCCAAGGACATCGCCGACGATCCCGTGCTGGAGCATCGCATGATGCTGCTGGCCGAAAAAGTGCGCTGTCTGGTTTGTCAGAGCGAACCCGTATCCAATTCACATTCCGACTGGTCGAAAGATGTGCGTCAGATCATGCGCGAGAAGATGAAGGCGGGCGCGACCGACCAGGAAATCATGGACATGCTGGTCGAGCGTTTCGGCAAGTCGGTGTTGTTCGATCCGCCCGTGGATCGCGAAACCATGCCGCTCTGGTTGGCACCTTTCATCCTGTTGCTGCTGGGCGGCTTGGGGTTGTTCTATCAATTGAAGAAGCGCCGCAGTCAGGTAGGCGAAGCGGTGCTGTCCGTGCAGGACGAACAGCGCGCAAGCTCGTTGCTGAATGAACCCGCTTTGAACGAAAAACCCGCAGCAAACAAGGACTCTCAAGCATGACTTTATTCTGGATTTTAAGCGCGGCGCTGGTCATCGTGGCGCTGCCGTTCGTCATCTGGCCGTTGTGGCGCAACACGGCAAGCAACAACGATGTGCTGCGCGATGCGGCCAACCTGGAAATTCTGCGCGACCAGTCCGCCGAACTCGATGCCGACCTGCAAAACAGCCTGTTGACCCGGGAGGCTTATGATCAGGGTCGTCGCGAGTTGCAAGTGCGCCTGCTGGATGAAGTAAAAACCACTGAAGCGCCTGCTCGCGTGCCGCGCAATCCGGCTAAAATTCTGGCGCTGGTCCTGCTGGTGCTGGTGCCGTTGGGTAGCGTTTCGTTGTATCGGGCGCTGGGCAACCCCAAGGCATTGCTGCCGCCCGCCCAACAAGGTGCTGCTGCCGACGGTTTCGGTGTTATTCGTTCGGAAGCAGCGTTGCAGGAACTGGAAGCCAAGCTGGTGAAACTGCCGGAAAACCCCGATGGTTGGCTCACTTTGGGGCGTTCCTATAAGGAATTGCAACGCTATGATGATGCGGTGCGCGCCTATGAGCATCTGGTCAAACTGATGCCGAACGAGGCGCAGCTTTGGACCGACTATGCCGATGCCAAGGCCATGAGCCATGGTCAGTCTTTGCTGGGTGAACCGACCAAGTACCTCAACAAGGCACTCGAACTCGATGCCAACAACACGACGGCGCTGGCGCTGGCGGGATCGGCTGGCATGGAGCGCGGCGATTATGTCGCCGCCATTACCTATTGGCAGAAACTGGTCAGCCTGTTGCCCGCCGATTATCCCGATGTACAGATGATAAGCGACGGTATCAACCAGGCGCGTGAATTCCTGGCACAGCAAAAGGGCGGCAAGGAAAAACTCGCCAAACTGCCCACGCTGGAAACCCCAGTCGAGGTGGCGGCAAATCCGGCATTGGCGATTACCGGCAAGGTCTCGTTGAGTCCTGCGTTGCGGGCAAAAGCATCCCCTGACGATTTTGTCTTCATTCTGGCGCGCGCCGCAGAAGGGCCGAAAATGCCGCTGGCGGTGATCCGCAAGCAGGTCAAGGACTTGCCGATGGCATTCACCCTGGATGACAGCATGGCGATGCAACCGCAGATGAAGCTGTCCGGCTTCGATAAAGTGGTGGTGCTGGCGCGCGTTTCAAAAACCGGCACACCGATGTCGCAACCCGGCGATCTGGAAGGGACGGCGGGCATCGTCAAGCCCGGCAGCAAAGGCTTGAACATCACCATTGATACCGTGAAGTAACACCCGTTGTTTGACTGAAACGGCATCCAGGCTTGTATGGATGCCGTTTCGTGTTTTTGTAGTATATTGATTTACAACAATTATTTATACAAAGTGGAAGCTATGTCACGTTTTACTCACCTCATTAAAATTACTTTTGCCGCCGTCAGTTTGGGCGCGGTTATGCTGACAGCGCCTGGCCTGTCCAGCGCAGAACCCGTGTTGCGCGTGTCCGCCATTCCCGACGAAGCGCCGACCGAATTGCAGCGCAAGTTCAAGCCCTTGGGCGACTATTTGGAGAAAAAACTGGGCATGAAGGTGGAATTTACCCCCGTGACCGACTACGCCGCCTCCGTTGAAGGCTTGGTCAACAACAAGCTGGACATGGTCTGGTTCGGCGGATTTACCTTCGTGCAGGCCAAGGTGCGCAGCCACAACCAGGTCATCCCCTTGGTGCAGCGCGAAGAGGACGCAAAATTCAAATCGGTATTCATCACCACCAAGGCCGACATAAATACCTTGGCCGACCTGAAGGGCAAGACTTTTAGCTTCGGTTCGGAGTCCTCCACTTCCGGCCACTTGATGCCACGCGCTTACCTTTTGGCGGCCAATATCAACCCCGATACCGACATGAAGCGCCTGTCTTTCTCCGGCGCGCATGATGCGACCGCAGCGGCAGTCGCGGGCGGCAAGGTGGATGCGGGTGCGCTAAACATATCCGTTTGGGAAAAACTGCTGGCGCAAGGCAAGGTGGATGCCAAAACGGTGCGCGTGTTCTACACCACGCCGGGCTATTTCGATTACAACTGGACCGTGCGTGCCGACATGAACCTGGCGTTGCGCAAGAAACTGGCCGACGCATTCCTGGCACTGGACATCAACAACCCGCAAGATAAGGTCATTCTTGACCTGCAACGCACCAGCCGCTTCATTCCGACCCGGGCAGAAAATTACCTCAGCATCGAAAAGGCGGCACACAGTGCCGGGCTGCTGAAGTAACCCGGATGTTGTCGCTAAGGGATGCCTGTGTGCGCCACCCGGCCTCGGCGCAGTTTGCCTTGTCCGAGGTGACGTTAAATATCGCGCAAGGTGAGCAGGTCGCGCTGATCGGGCCTTCCGGTGCGGGCAAGACGACGCTATTGCATACCCTGGCGGGGGCGATTGAGCCGGATGCGGGAGAGTTTTTTGCATTCGGTTTGTCGCCCTGGCAACTCGCTCACGCCGAGCGACACGCCTTGCGCGCGCGCTTCTTCCTCGCGCCGCAAACGCCGCCGCTGCCGCCCCGCCAGCGCGTGGTCAGCGCAGTGCTGGCGGGATGTCTGCCGCAATGGGGTTTCTGGAAATCCCTCGCCTCGCTGATTAGACCAAGGGATGCAGGCATCGCTTACGACGCGCTGGCGCGCTTTAATCTGCAAGACAAGTTGTACCTTAGGGTGGATAGATTGTCCGGCGGCGAGCGGCAGCGTTGCGGGCTGGCGCGCCTGTTGGTGTCCAAGGCCTCGGTGTTGCTGGTGGATGAACCCTTGTCCGCGCTCGATCCCACCTTGTCTTTACAAACTCTGAAGGTATTGCAGCAGGAAGCGCGGGATCGTCAGGCGACGCTGGTGTGCAGCCTGCATCAGGTTGAACTGGCGCGCAGCCATTTCCCGCGCATTGTTGGTCTGCGCGAGGGCAGG
>PEUR01000174.1:9104-9559 GCA_002780675.1 Gallionellales bacterium CG03_land_8_20_14_0_80_55_15
CGAGCTTCGTGCCGCCCGCGCATTCCGGCGAATTTCTCGCCCTGCTCTTGGCAGCGACCTGGCAAACCGTCGCCATCGCCACCGCTGGCCTGACGCTGGCGTTGCTGGGCGCGATTCCGCTGACGCTGCTGGCGACCGAATCGCTGTCCGTGTCCCGACTGGAATCGGGGCGGATGCGGCTGGCGGGCAGCCTTGTCCGGCAGGGGGTGCGCTGGTTGCTGGTGCTGCTGCGTTCCGTGCCTGAACTGGTCTGGGCATTGTTGTTCGTGCGCATCGTAGGGCTGGGGCCCACCGCCGGCGTGCTGGCCATCGCGCTGACTTATTGCGGTATGTTGGGCAAGGTGTATGCCGAAATACTTGAATCCTCCGATGTGCAAGTAACGGAATCGCTGTTGAAAAATGGGGCGAGCAGGCTATCGGCGCTGTTTTACGGCGCGCTGCCGGTTGCCGCCAGC
>PEUR01000174.1:9604-12788 GCA_002780675.1 Gallionellales bacterium CG03_land_8_20_14_0_80_55_15
GGCTCGGTCGTGATGGGCTTCGTGGGGGCAGGGGGACTAGGCCAACGCATGGACGAATCGCTGAAGATGATGGCGGGAGGAGAAGTTGCCAGCATGTTGATTATATTCATTATTTTAGTTGCGCTGGCCGATTGGGTCAGCTCGTTCTTGCGCTATCGGTTGGGTTGAAAATGCCACGCCCACCCGCCCCTCCGTTGATGTCGTTGGCTACCCTGGCCTTGCTGCTGGGATTGCTGGCGCTGGTCGTCGCCAGTTTTTACTCGCTGCCGCTCAAGTGGGGCGAGTTATTCAGCGACGATGCGTTGCGTTCCAGCGCGGAATTTATCGGTGGGTTCGCGCCGCCTGAACTGGCCGCGCCATTTTTGCTGAAAATCGCCCATGCCACACTGGAAACGCTGTCCATGTCCGCCTTGAGTACCCTGATCGCGGTGGTATTCGGTGTCGTGCTCGCCGTACCCGCCAGCGGACGCGCGGGGGCATTGTTGCGCGCCATCACGCGGCTGTTGCTCAACGTGTTGCGTTCCATCCCGGAGCTGGTGTGGGCCTCCATTTTGCTCATCGCCGCCGGATTAGGACCGTTCGCCGGGACGCTGGCGTTGGCGGCGCATACCTCCGGCGTGCTGGGTCGCTTGTTCGCCGATGCGCTGGAAAATCAGCCGCCCGCACCGGAAGCTACGTTGCGCATCAACGGAGCCGACGCGATGAGTGCCTTCTGCTATGCCGCGCTGCCGCAAGCCCTGCCGCAAATGCTTTCTTACACCCTGTATCGTTGGGAAAACAACATCCGCGCCGCCGCCATCCTCGGCGTGGTCGGCGCAGGCGGGCTGGGGCAGATGCTCAAATATCACCTCTCGCTGTTCCAGATGCAACAGGCCGCCAGCGTCATCATCGCGATGCTGCTGATGGTGGCGCTGGTGGATGCCGCCAGCTTCGGGCTGCGCCGCCAGTTGATGCGTTGAGTACGCCCTGTAGTGGGTAGGGCGGAAGCCCCAGCGGGGCGTTCCGCCACGATCAAAAACATTCGGCTAAACCGCAAGCGTTCCGTCCTACAGACTTTGGCACACTTTGTTATTATGTCGCCCCTCGTGCCGCTCAAACCCATTCTGAACCATGTTCATTTTTTATCTATGTTGAGCAAACTCAATCCCGTCCAGCGTGAAGCGGCAATGTATCTCGACGGCCCTTTGCTGGTGCTGGCGGGGGCGGGCAGCGGCAAGACGCGGGTGATTACCCATAAAATCGCCTATCTGGTCGAGGAATGCGGCTATGCGGCGCGCAATATCGCGGCGATTACCTTTACCAATAAGGCGGCCAACGAGATGCGTGAACGCGTCGGCGGACTGTTGCCGGGCAAGCAGACCAAGGGGCTGGTGGTCAGCACCTTTCATGCGTTGGGCATGAACATCCTGCGTGCCGAGGCGAAGCTGCTGGGTTACAAACCGCAGTTTTCGATTCTGGACAGCAGCGATACCTGGAAAATCATTGGGGAGCTGTCCAACTCCGGCGATAAGCAGGAAATCAGGGATATACAGACGCAATTGTCCGGCTGGAAATCGGCGTTTATTTCGCCCGAACAGGCGGTGGTGCTGGCCGATAGTGTCGAGACGGAAGTTCATGCGCGCATTTATAGCCGTTATCAGGAAACCCTGCGCGCCTATCAGGCGGTGGATTTTGACGATCTGATCCATCTGCCGGTGGTGCTGTTCAAAGAACACCCGGAAGCCTTGCTGCGCTGGCAACAGCGGCTGCGCTATTTGCTGATAGACGAATATCAGGACACCAATGATTGCCAATATCAGTTGACCCGTCTGCTGGCGGGCAGTCGCGCCGCGTTCACCGCCGTGGGCGACGACGATCAGGCGATTTACGCGTGGCGCGGGGCGAGCATCGAAAATCTGCGCAACCTGCGCCGCGATTATGCCAATCTGCGCGTCATCAAGCTGGAGCAGAATTACCGTTCCTCGCAGCGCATCCTCAAGGTGGCGAACCACCTCATCAACCACAATACCAAGGTGTTCGAGAAAAAACTGTGGAGCGAACACGGTATCGGTGACCCGATCCGCATTTATGCCGCGCGCGACGAGGAACACGAGGCCGAGAGCGTGGTATTGAAGCTGCTGGCGCACAAGTTTGAGCATAAAGGCAAGCATTCGGATTACGCGATTCTGTATCGCAGTAATTACCTGTCGCGCGCCTTCGAGGAGCAACTGCGCGCCCAGCGCGTGCCTTATACGGTCAGCGGTGGCACCTCGTTTTTTGATAAGGCCGAGATCAAGGACATCACCGCCTATTTGCGCCTGATTGCCAACTCGGATGATGACCCCGCCTTTATTCGCGCCATTACCACGCCCAAACGCGGCATCGGCAATGCCACGCTGGAGAAACTCGGCCACTACGCCGGGACGCGTCATGTCAGCCTGTTCGAGGCGGCGTTCGAGGCGCAGATGGAGCAACTGCTGCCGCCCCGCCAGTACGAAGAGCTGATGACCTTCTGCCGTTTCATCAATCGCATCTCTGACCGAGCCGCCGCCGACCCTTGCGGCGAGTTGCTCGATGAACTGCTGCGTGCGATCCATTATGAAACCTGGCTGTACGACTCGGCGGATGCGCGTCAGGCCGAGAGCCGCTGGAAGAATGTCGAAGACTTTGTCGGCTGGCTCAAGCGCAAATCCGAGGCCGACGAAAAGTCCTTGCTGGACATGGTGCAGACCCTTGCGTTGATCAATATGCTGGACGGAAAAAATGAGGAAACCGATGCGGTCACGCTGTCCACTTTGCACGCTGCCAAGGGGCTGGAATTCCCGCATGTGTTCATCATCGGCGCGGAAGAGGACATTTTACCGTTCCGTGACAGCGACGAAAAAGGCATAGAAGAAGAGCGCCGCCTGATGTATGTCGGTATTACCCGCGCCGAACGCAGCCTGCAGCTCAGCTATTGCAACCGCCGCCGTCGCGGCAAGGACTGGGCGCTCTGCGAACCCAGCCGATTTATTGATGAAATGCCGGTGGACGAGTTGGTTTACGCGGGCTTACACGCGGAAGCCGCTCCGACGGTGACGAAAGATGAAGGCATGGACAAATTGGCGAGGTTGAAGGCGATGCTCAATAAACCGACCATTGAATAGTATTCAGAAAAAGATTGATTATATGTATTTTGTATGCATAATTCGACCATGAATATCGA
>PEUR01000077.1:0-3100 GCA_002780675.1 Gallionellales bacterium CG03_land_8_20_14_0_80_55_15
TTTCAAAAACCCCCTGCTCCGGTGCAAACTCAGTCAAATCGCCAAACAGATCATGATTATCATTGCCTACCAGCTGACAAGGCTCACTGTCAAAGGTTGCCAGGTCTTCTTCAAATTGATAATAAAAAGGGGTGGGCCATAAGCTTAATTTCATTGTTTTTCCCTGCAATTTTGGTATCGGAAAATATTCACGGTGCGGCGGTCATTACGCAACGCGCTATTGCAAAACAGACTCCTAGCTCATCAATAATTGCTGAAATTCTGCGGCAGGCACGGGCGGACTGGTCAAATAACCTTGATACAGGTCGCAGCCCAGCGTTTTCAGGTAGTCTAACTGCTTTTTGTTTTCCACGCCCTCGGCCAGCACCTTCAAGCGCAACGAGTGCCCCATGGCAACAATCGCCGCGACAATTTCCATGTCGTCGCGGTGCAGCGGCACATCGTCAATGAAGCGTTTGTCAATTTTCAATATATCCAGCGGAAACAGCTTGAGGTAAGCCAGCGAGGAATAGCCCGTACCAAAGTCATCAATCGCCAATTGCACACCGATGACTCTTAGCCGGTCAAGAATCTGGATGGCCTCGGTTTCACGCTGCATCAGGGCGCTTTCGGTCAGCTCCAGCTCCAGATACTTTGCCGGGAAACCGGTATCAGACAACACTTGGGCGACCGTATGGCTGATGTCGCCTTGCAAAAACTGGTAGGCCGACAGGTTGACCGCCAGGGTGAGGGGCGGTATCCCCGCCGCGATCCAGCGTTGCCCTTGCAAGCAGGTTTCACGCAACATCCAGTCGTCAATGACACCGATCAAACCGATGGCCTCGGCAATATGGATAAATTGATCCGGCATTATCAAGCCATCCTTCGGCGATTGCCAGCGTACCAGAGCTTCGGTGCCGACAATGCGACCGCTGGCTATCTCCACTTGCGCCTGATAGTACACGCGCAACTCGCCCTGTTGAATGGCGCGACGCAGGTCGGCTTCAATCTTGATCCGTTCCCGCGCGGCGCGGGTGAGACTCTCCGAAAAATACACAAAGCGCCCGCGCCCTTCAGTCTTCGCCTGGTACAGTGCGCTGTCGGCCTGTTGCAACATCAGCTCGGCGGTATGTCCGGCTCCGGGAAAAATGCTGATGCCGACACTGGCACCGATATGCACCTCGATACCATTTAGCAACCGATAAGGTTCGCTCAACACCTTGATAATCTCGTTCGCCACATGCGCCGCAGCTTCGGCATCGGCAACCTCCTCCAAGAGCACGGTGAATTCATCCCCGCCCAAGCGGCACACCGTATCCATTTCGCGACGCCGGTCAAGCAGTCTGGATGCTACCTGCAGCAATAAATCATCGCCCGCCAGATGCCCGTAACTGTCATTGATGTCCTTGAAGCGATCCAGATCAATCATCAGCAGCGCCAGATGCTTGCTGTCCCGCTGCGCCCTGAGAATGCCGTGCTGCAAGTTCGACAGCAGCAACAGGCGATTGGGCAGGCGCGTGAGCGGATCATGATGGGCCAGAAAATTAAGTTCGGATTGGGTTTGCTTGAGTTTGGAGATGTCGGAAAAAACCGAAACATAGTTGCTGAGCACCCCGGCCTCATCTTTGACTGCATCAATACTCATCAATTCGGGATAAATTTCACCGCTCTTGCGCCGGTTCCAGATTTCACCCTGCCAATGCCCGGTGCTGGCAATACTCCCCCACATTGCCTTATAAAAATCCTGACTTTGATGCCCGGAGCGCAGTATTTCCGGCGTTTTACCCAGCGCCTCGGCTGCCGTGTAACCGGTAATTTCGGTGAATGCCGGATTGATGCGCACGATGCGTTTAGCGGTATCGGTCACCATCAAGCCTTCGCGGGTACTGTCAAACACCGCCGATGCCTGACGCAAGCCCAGCTCATCTGTTTTGCGCTCGGTAATGTCGCGCACCCCGATCACGAAGGCCGGTTGGTTTTTCCAGGTGATGGGCGCAGAACGCAACTCTGCAAAGCCCAGCCCACTGCGACGGATCAAATTGATTTCCTGGCTGACATCACTGGGCAGCAGCGGAATAGCCAGATCGCACCCCAGCAATGCGCCCCGTTCAAATAACTGTTCGGCACTGGCATTGGCATACAGCACCGTGCCGCGCTGATCCACCACCACGATGCCATCGGTGATGGCAGCTAAAATCAATTCAAAATTGGCGAGCGTTTCGGTCATGGTCATTTTGCCTGTAACAGCTTAGAGGACGATAGTCCCCGAGCCATTCCCATTCTGTGCCGTGATGGCGGCCAGCACGGAATGCATTCTGGACAGGTCGCCCAGCAGCTTCAAAACGGGTTCAGGGACTTCACGCACCAGCATCGGCGTGGCAAACACCTCTTTTTCCAGTGCTTTTTCGGGCATCCCCAGCACTTCCACCACATTCAACGTCCAGAATCCCGGCTGGTAGGTTGCCGCCAACACGCTACTGAGTTGCTCGATAAGCTGCTGAACCTCCGGGTTGATGGCTACGATGTACAAGGTCAGCATGATCTTGTGGTGGTCTTTATCCACCTCGCTCATGCTGCGCACCGAGCGGGCAATATGGCGTATCTGTGTGGACGACAACGGCTTGTTGGCCAACTGAAAAGTCATGCCTTCCGCCTGCGCTGCCTGTAAATCCGCCAGATACTCCTGCGAAAAGGCGGTGACGATGTAGATGTTCAAGGTGTGATCCAGCGCCAGCAAACGGCGCATGGTTTCCACCCCGTCTATGCCGGGCATTTTCAAGTCCAGAAAAATCAAATCGGGGCGCGCCGCCTTGGCCATTGCTATGCCTTGCAGACCATCCTCCGCCAGGCGCACATCGCTGCCTATCTCGCCCAGAACCAGCTGGAACACGCCGCGCACGGCGGCATCATCGTCTATCACCAAAATCTGTTGTGTCATTTTGCTACTCCTGTCGAGGTGGCTTTAAGCCGCGTCGAATTCTAACCGAAAACAGGCACCATAACCCGACTGCTCGTGCAGGTTAAGGTGGCCGCCCACCGCCTCCACTAACTGCCTGGATACCGCCAGACCCAGCCCCGTTCCCTGTCCGACGGGTTTGGTGGTAAAAAAAGGCGTAAAAAT
>PEUR01000077.1:3138-8831 GCA_002780675.1 Gallionellales bacterium CG03_land_8_20_14_0_80_55_15
CGCAGACCGAGAGTACCACCCGCCCTGCGACCTGTTCGCCCCTAAGGGTAATGCGCTTGTCGGTTTGCCCGGCAAGCGCATCCCGCGCATTGAGCAACAGGTTCACCAGCACCTGCTGCAAGCTACCCGCATCGCATTTAATCTGCGGCAAGTCTTCCGGCAATTCGAGCTGTAGTTGCAAGGCATGTTTTCTGAATTCACCTTCGAGCAAGGCCGCTGTTTGTTTGATCGCCGCCGCCACGTCGCAACGGCCTATCGCCACGCCATCGTAACGCACGAACACCAGCATATTTTTCACGATTTTTTCGATGCGCCTGATTTCATGCAGCGCGCGATCCAACACCTCGATGGACTGACCATCCACCGCCTTGTCGCGTGCGTATTCGACATAGTTCATCACCCCCATCAGCGGGTTGTTGATTTCGTGCGCCACGCCGCCCACCATGGTGCCGATGGAGGACATTTTCTCGATTAAAATCATCCGTTCACGCGCTTCCATTGCTTGCTGGTGCTGGGCCGACAGTTGCGCGTCTTCCTCGCGCAAGCGGGTGGTGAGGCGTTCCAGTTCGGCGTTTTGCTGTTGCAGCATGTTGCGTTTCTCCTGCATGGGCCGCAGCACCCACGCATAGAGTGCCGGAATCACGATAAGGGACAAGGCTAAGGGATCAGCATAATCCCAGAAAATAAAAGGCGGCTTGTTTACCCATAGCGGCTTTATCACGGCATCCTTGACCAGCATGATCAAAAATTCAGCCGCCACGACCACGATGGCGATGCTGATGACCGCGCCACGCGGGGTGTGTTGAAATTTGTTCAAATCGAAATTTCTCATTTTTTTAACTGCCCTGCTTGTGCGTTTATAACGGGCTAATGACGAATAAATCAGCGTTTCCCTGACACGAAGCGGATCACTCCACTTGACCGCCCCGCGCCTTAACCTCGGTCTGCGCCCAGCCTTTGGCGAAGGTGATGCGCAGTGCCTGCCCGTTTGCCAGTTGTGTGGCATCGGATACCAGATGCCCCTTTTCGTCCTGCACCAGGCTGTAGCCGCGCGACAACACTTGTCGCGGGTCGAGCAGTTTCAACTGGTGCGCGGCATTTTCCACGCGCACCGCACGCTGCATTTGCAGGGTGGACACCGTCTTGGCGAGCCGTTCCGCCCAGTGAACGTGGCTTTGCTGCAAGCGCACAAAATCGCTGCCCGCACCGCGCAGCCGCTGCACCACAGCCTGACAGCGCCACTGCTGCTGTTGCAAACGATGGGCTACGTTGCGTTGCAGGCGTTGCTGCAACTGCGCCAACTGCTGCGACTGGCGCTGTAATTGTTGCGCAGGATGGACGAGACGGCGCTGTAAATAATCCACTGCCTGCATGGCGTTTTGCAGGCGGTTGCGTTGCGCGCGCTGCAAATGCTGCGCCGTATCGCGCAGCCCTTGCAACAAGGCATGGCGATCCGGCACGACACGCTGCGCGGCGGCGGTAGGTGTCGGTGCGCGCTCGTCGGCGACAAAGTCCGCGATGGTGAAATCCGTTTCGTGTCCCACCCCGCTGATGACCGGAATGTCACTGGCAAAAATAGCGCGCGCCACGACTTCTTCGTTGAATGCCCACAAGTCTTCGATACTGCCGCCGCCCCGGCACAGGATCAGCACCTCGCATTCCGCGCGCTGATTGGCGGTGCAGATGGCCTGCGCGATTTTCTCAGCACTCCCCGCCCCTTGCACTGGCGCGGGATACAGTATTACCGGAACACCGGGCAGACGCATCTTCAGGGTGGTCAACACATCGCGCAAGGCTGCCGCTTGCGGGGAAGTAATGAGACCAATGCGTTTAGGAAAAGCGGGCAACGCACGTTTGCGCTCGACTGCAAACACCCCTTCGTCTTCCAGTTTTTGCTTGAGTTGCGCGAATTGCTCATACAACACGCCCAATCCTGCCGGACGCAGCTGCTCTACCGTCAACTGAAAATCCCCGCGCGCTTCATACAGCGTGGCGACCGCCTGCACTTCGACCTGCGCGCCATTGCCTATGCCTTGAAGCAAAATCTGATTCTTGTGGCGGAACATCACGCAGCGCACTTGCGCCTGCTCATCCTTGAGCGAAAAATACCAGTGACCCGAAGCCGCACGCACAAAATTGGAAATTTCCCCGCGCACCCACAACATGGGCACGTTGCTTTCCAGTAACTCCTTGATTGAACGGGCAAGTTCCGCCACGCGCAACACGCGCGGTTTTTCTGCTAAAAATAGGCCATCCGACATATTGACAATCCAGAATTATTCACAAAGCCAGCAAAGATGCCGCCTTACGCCACGACATTCTTAATAAAATCTTAACATTTACGTTAACCTATTGTTTTTATTATATAAAATAATAAGTTAAAAAATAGGCAGGCTAATAAAAACCCTTATATTTCACGGCTCTAAAGACTTATCAACCCGGCTTATCCACAAAGTTATCCACAGATTTTGTGGGTAAACAAAAATACTCTTTTGGGACTAGGGATTAGCGTCATTTTGTTGAAGAAGATTCTTGAGAATCTTGCTCAACGGGGTGCAACACGCTACAGTTGCGAACTTGTTATTTCTGCCCCCTGATCTCGCAACGTTATATCGCGCAGAGCATTTCAGAAAATTTTCGCAATTTAAGCACATTTGGAGAATCCGCGTGTTTGCAATCGTAGAAGCGGCTGGCTGGCCGATCTGGTTTTTGATTTTTGCGTCCATCATCGCCGTAGGTCTGATCACAGAAAGACTGGTTTATCTGCGCAGCAGCCGGATCGCACCGCCTGCCTTGCTGGATGAAGTCATCAATGGACTAAAAAAACATGGCGTTACCGAAGAAATGCTGATCATGCTGGCGAACAGCTCGCCGCTGGGGCGCATCTTCGCGGCGGGTCTAAAGAATATCAAAAGCAGTCCCGAAGTCATGAAAGAGTCCATCGAAGAGGCCGGACGCGCCACTACCCACGAGCTGGAACATTTCCTCACCACCCTGGGAACCATCGCCTCTATCAGCCCTTTGCTGGGTCTGTTCGGCACGGTGGTCGGCATGATCGAGATTTTCGGCGCGCAAACAGCGGCAGGCAGCAGCCCGGCAATTCTGGCGCACGGCATTTCAATCGCTCTGTACAACACGGCTTTCGGCCTGATCGTGGCGATACCCAGCATGATTTTCTACCGCCATTTCCGTGCAAAAGTAGATAGCCTGACCGTCGAAATGGAGCAACAGGCGATCAAGCTGATCGAAATCATGCATGGTCAGCGCAGGAGTTAAGCAGCGATGAACTTTCAACGCGGACGCACTCGTGAGGAGCCGGAAATCAACCTGATTCCGATGATAGACGTGCTGCTGGTGATTTTGATTTTTCTGATGGTCACGACCAGCTATGCCAAATATTCCGAATTGCAGATCAACCTGCCGCAAGCCGGCGGCGAGGCCAGCGGTGAAACGCTGCAACCCATCAATATCGCAATAGATGCCTCCGAACACTATGCCGTCAACGATAAGGGGGTCAATTTTACCGGTATCGCGGCCTTGTCCGCTGCCCTGAAAACGGCCGCCGGACAGCAGACCGATCCGACTATCGTCATCAATGCCGATGCCAAGACCCCGCACCAGGCGGTCATCAACGTCATGGAAGCCGCCCGCCAGGCCGGATTTGCCCGTATCACCTTCACCACCCAGAACGAAGCCAACTGATCGGCATGGCCGGAATCGAAACTTACTGGTATCGCCTCAGCCCGTTGCACCTGATTCTGTGGCCGGCAAGCTGGCTATTTTGCGCCCTGACGGCGTTGCGCCGCTGGCTTTATCGCAGCCACATTCTGCCCAGCTACCGCTTAGCCGTTCCCGTCATCGTGATAGGCAACATCAGCGTCGGCGGCACGGGCAAAACGCCGCTTACCCTGGCGCTTGCCGGGCAACTGGTGGCGCATGGCTGGCATCCGCTCATCGTTAGCCGTGGCTTTGGCGGCACGGCACAACAACAGCAAGTCACCCCGGCCAGCACCGCCCAGCAGGTGGGAGATGAACCATTGCTGATGGCACGACGCAAGCTGTGTCCGGTTTGGGTGGGACGCGATCGCGTCGCCACGGCACGGGCGGCTTTGAAGGTGCACCCGGAATGCGATGTGGTGCTGTGCGACGATGGTTTGCAGCATTACCGCTTGCAACGCGACGTGGAAATCGTCGTGGTGGATGGTGTGCGGCGCTTCGGCAATGGGCATCTTCTGCCCGCAGGCCCGTTGCGCGAGGCTGAATCACGCCTGAAAACCGTGGATGCGGTGGTGGTGAATGGCGGAAAAACAGCGCAAGGGCAATATGCCATGAAGCTGTCCGGGACAACTTTTCACAATCTGCGCCACCCTGAAAAAACCGCCAGCGCCGCCGATTTACAAGGATTACGCTTGCACGCGGTGGCGGGTATCGGTCATCCGCAACGCTTTTTCGACTACTTAACCTCTCTGGGACTAAACGCTGTTCCGCACGCTTTCCCCGACCATCATCCCTACTGCGCCGCCGATCTTGCTTTTAACGATTGCGATGCACTACTCCTGACAGAAAAAGATGCGGTAAAATGCGCCGCATTTGCTGATGAAAGCGCCTGGGTGTTGCGTGTAGATGCCGAGATTGATTCAGCCCTGATTTCTCACCTATTGCGAAAGATCGCCCCATAATGGACGCAAAACTGCTTGAAATTCTCGTTTGCCCGCTGTGTAAATCCCCGCTGATTTACAAGAAATCCGAACAGGAACTGATCTGCAAGGCGGATCGCCTGGCGTTCAAAATTGACGACGGCATTCCCGTCATGCTGGCCGACGAAGCGCGCAAACTCAGCGCCGAAGAAGCCGAAGCGCTGTCTTGACGGGCAATGATCACGAAACCTTGCTATGCGCACGCCAACCCTCGCCCTCAAGCGGGGGAGCGCGCAAACGTATCGGCGCGAATTTCACGACGAGTCCTCAAATGATCCCTTTTCACGTCGTCATCCCGGCGCGCCACGCCTCCACCCGCTTGCACGGCAAACCTTTGCTGCATATCGCGGGCAAGCCTATGGTGATACGGGTTGCCGAACAGGCCGCCCAAAGCGGCGCGCAATCCATCTGGATCGCCACCGATCATCACGCCATCGCCAACGTGGTACACGAGCATGGCTTCAAGGTTTGTCTGACGCGGGAAAATCACGCCAGTGGCACGGATCGCATCGCTGAGGTAGTCGAACAACGCGGCTGGGCGGACGACACTATCGTGGTCAACGTGCAGGGCGACGAACCGCTGATTCCGCCCGCACTGATACACGCCGTCGCCCTTCATCTGCACGAGCATCCCGAATGCGCGATAGCGACCGCTGGCCACGCCATTCACGACCAGGCCGCCATGCTCAACCCCAACATCGTCAAGGTCGTGCTGGACATTCACGGCAATGCGCTGTATTTCAGCCGCGCCCCCATCCCCTACCCGCGCGATGCGTTCGCAGCGGGAGCGGACTTACCCGCCAGCCTGCCGGTATTCCGCCACATCGGTATCTACGCCTATCGCGCCCGCTTCCTGCGCGCCTATGGCCAGTTAACCCCTGCTGCCATTGAACAGTTTGAAGCGCTGGAACAACTGCGCGCGCTGTATCACGGCTACAAAATCGGCGTATTCATCGCCGCTGAAGCGCCTCCGGCAGGCGTAGATACAGAACAGGA
>PEUR01000063.1 GCA_002780675.1 Gallionellales bacterium CG03_land_8_20_14_0_80_55_15
GTCGTTTTGAGCGTTATGAAACAACGACTGGCAATCTGTCCAGCTATCTGCACGGCAGCAAGATCGGTGTGCTGCTGAATTTCACCGGCGGCGATGATGAGCTGGGGCGTGACATTTCCATGCACATTGCAGCCAGCAAACCCAGGTCGGTTGATGCTTCTGGCGTGAATCCGGAAGAAATTGAAACCGAACGTCGTATTGCGATAGAAAAAGCGCGTGAAGGCGGCAAGCCTGAAGCGATGCTGGAAAAAATTGCTGAAGGAACAGTCAATAAGTTCCTTCGCGAAGTGACCTTGATGGGGCAGGTGTTCGTCAAGGCGGAAGATGGCAAGCAAACTATTGAACAATTACTGAAGAGCCGTGGCGCTTCGGTGACAGCGTTCCAGATGTTCGTGGTGGGCGAAGGTATCGAAAAGAAGGTAGAAGACTACGCGGCTGAAGTGGCTGCAACCATCGCTGCGGCTCAGGGTTAATCGTCATGAGCGCACCTGTTTATAAACGCATTCTACTCAAGCTCTCCGGCGAGGCGCTGATGGGCGATGATAGCTATGGCATCAATCGTGCGGTGATCGAGCGCATCGTGGCCGAGATTGCTGAAGTCGTGGCGATGGGTGTGCAAGTGGCGATGGTGATAGGTGGTGGCAATATTTTCCGTGGCGTGGCTCCGGCTGCGGTGGGGATGGATAGGGCGACTGCCGATTACATGGGGATGCTGGCCACGGTGATGAATTCGATGGCTTTGCAGGACGCGATGACGCGTGCCGGTCTGGATTGCCGGGTGCAGTCTGCCTTGAATCTGGAGCAGGTCGCCGAGCCGTTTATTCGCGGCAAAGCCTTGCGTTATCTGGAAGAGGGAAAGGTCGTCATTTTCGCGGCTGGCATCGGTAGCCCATTTTTTACGACTGACACCGCCGCCGCTTTGCGCGGAGTGGAAATGTCTGCCGAGGTGGTGATCAAGGCGACCAAAGTGGATGGTATTTATACGGCTGATCCTAAAAAGGATCCGCACGCGATCCGCTATCAGTCCTTGAGTTTTGATGAGGCGATCAGCAAGAATTTGCAGGTGATGGATGCGACGGCACTGACCTTGTGTCGCGATCAGAAATTGCCGATTATCGTCTTCAGTATTTTCAAGTCGGGTGCGCTCAAGCGGGTGGTGCTTGGCGAAGGTGAGGGTACGCTGGTGCGCGTTGAGTAGACGCGGTATCTTGTCCGTCATCTCTATAGGGCTGTATAACTACCGGTAGTTGTGCAGCTTTTGACATTTTCAGATAGGAGTAAAACATGATTGCTGAAATCACAACCGATGCCAGGCAAAGAATGGTCAAGTCGCTGGATTCGCTGGGCGCTAACTTGGCTAAAATTCGTACCGGTCGCGCGCATACCGGTTTGCTGGATCATGTGACGGTGGATTATTACGGTTGTCAAACCCTGATTACACAAGTCGCCAATATATCGCTGGTTGATGCACGCACCATAGGTGTTCAGCCTTGGGAAAAAAATATGGTAGGCAAGGTCGAACGCGCCATCCGCGATGCGGATATGGGGTTGAATCCCGCCACCAATGGCGACCTGATTCGCGTGCCAATGCCGATGTTGACCGAGGAGCGTCGCCGCGACTTGATCAAACTGGTTAAGTCCGAGGGTGAAGATGCCAAGATCGCAGTGCGCAATATCCGCCGTGATGCGAACGGCTCCTTGAAGGAGTTGCTCAAGAATAAAGAGGTTTCTGAAGACGATGAGCGTCGCGCACAAGATGACGTGCAAAAACTGACGGATCGTTTTGTGGTGGAAATTGATCAAATGCTAGCCGTTAAAGAAACCGATTTGATGGCTGTGTAATGGCTACGCTACCCAGTTCGACGCGTAGTATTCCTGATGTTTCCAGTGTTCCACGCCATATTGCCATCATCATGGATGGCAACGGTCGCTGGGCCAAGAAGCGTTTTATGCCTCGTGTCATGGGGCATCAACGTGGGGTCGAGTCTTTGCGTGAGGCGGTGAGAGTGTGTCGTGATTTGGGCGTGGAATATCTCACGGTATTTGCGTTCAGCAGTGAAAACTGGCGGCGTCCGGTTGATGAAGTTTCTTTCTTGATGTCGCTGTTCCTGAAGATGCTGGAACGCGAGATCGTCAATCTGCATAAAAACAATATTCGTTTGAAAATCATCGGCGACCGGAGTCGTTTCGACGATGCGCTGCAACGCACCATGCAGAGTGCCGAACAGTTGACCGCTGGCAATACCGGATTGACATTGACCATCGCTGCCAATTATGGCGGGCGCTGGGACATGATGCATGCGGTGCATGGCTTGTTGCGGGATCGTCCCGATCTGGCCACTACGTTCAGCGAAGAGGATTTAATGCCGTATCTGTCCATGAGTGAAGCGCCTGAGCCGGATTTGTTCATCCGCACTGGGGGCGAGAAGCGCATCAGCAATTTCATGCTGTGGCAACTCGCTTATACCGAGCTGCATTTCACTGATACCCTGTGGCCGGCATTTGACCGCAAGGAATTGGAACGAGCCATAAGCTCTTATCAGCAGCGCGAAAGACGTTTTGGACGTACCAGCGAGCAGTTGTCCGGCGCGCAAGAACAGATTCCATCCAAACAAGGAAAGCCGCGTGCTTAAGACTCGAATAATTACTGCTGTTATTTTGGCGTTGCTGCTGCTGCTGGTGCTGTTCGTCCTGCCAGATGCATGGTGGACAGGGTTGGCGGTGGCGGTAGTGATACAAGGCACACTGGAATGGTCGAAATTGTCCCGGCTTTCCGGCAGAGGCGCTTACATTTATACCGCTTTGACGTTACTCGTGATGCTGGCGTTGGTCTGGTTTGATGCCAGCCACACTGAAATGGCGCAAGTGTTGCCTCATTTGTTGGTATACGCAGTTTCAGCTTTGCTTTGGTTGATCATCGTGCCGACCTGGCTGATTGTTGGCTGGAAGGTCGAGAATCCGCTATTGATGTGTCTGGTCGGCTGGGCGGTGTTGATTCCAACGGGGCTGGCCATGATGGACCTGCACGATGTCAGTCCGTGGGTGTTGTTGTTTGTGATGTGTCTGGTCTGGGTTGCTGATATTGGCGCTTATTTTGCGGGACGGAAATTCGGTAAAAACAAACTTGCACCCAATATCAGCCCCGGTAAAACCTGGGAGGGGGTGGCAGGCGGCATGTTGGGTGTAACGGTATATGTACTGGTCGTAAAGGCGCTAGGCCATTCGTCGGGACAGGGTGTGATATTGCCGCTCTTGCTGCTGGCATCCTGGTGGTGGGTGGGGCTGGCGGTAATCGGTGATTTGTTTGAGTCGGCAATCAAGCGCCAGGCAGGGGTCAAGGATAGCGGTGCGTTGTTGCCGGGGCATGGCGGTTTGCTGGATCGTATTGATGCGTTGACCTCAACCTTGCCGCTGGCCGCCATGGTGATTTTGTTGCAGCAATAACTCGCTGTGAAAGGTGAAACGATGCAGCGCCTTTACTTTTCGCTTTTCACCTTTAGCTTTTCACGGATTGAATCATGCAAAATTTAACAATCTTGGGTTCTACTGGCAGCATTGGCACCAGCACGCTGGATGTTGTCGCACGCCATCCTGACAAGTACCGGATTTTTGCATTGACGGCGTTCCGCCAGGTTGACCTGCTGTTCCGCCAATCCCTGCAATTCAAGCCTGATTTTGCGGTGTTGCTGGACGAGGCGGCTGGGGTACAATTGCGCGCCTTGTTGCGCGAAGCGGGTTCAACGACCGAAGTTTTGAGCGGTGTAGATGCGCTGGCGCAGGTTTGTGTAGCCTCGGAAGTGGATGCCGTGATGGCCGCTATCGTCGGGGCGGCAGGGATGCGCCCAACCTTGGCGGCGGCAAAAGTGGGTAAAAAAATCCTGCTCGCCAATAAGGAAACGCTGGTGATGGCGGGCAATGTGTTTATGGATGCCGTGCGCGTCAGCGGTTCGACCCTTTTGCCGATAGACAGTGAACATAACGCGATATTTCAGGGTTTGCCGCGTGGCTATGACGGCGATATGGCAGGTTCGGGGGTGCGGCGCATTCTGCTCACCGCATCGGGCGGGCCGTTTCGCAATACCCCGCTGAGTGAATTGCAAAACGTCACGCCGGACCAGGCTTGTGCGCATCCCAACTGGGTGATGGGGCGCAAGATTTCGGTGGATTCCGCCAGCATGATGAATAAGGGGCTGGAGGTCATTGAGGCACATTGGTTGTTCAATGCCAGCGCCGAGGATATTCAGGTGGTGATCCACCCGCAGAGCGTGATTCATTCGCTGGTCGAATATGTGGACGGTTCGGTGATGGCGCAACTCGGTAACCCCGATATGCGTACCCCGATTGCCTATGGGCTGGCTTACCCGGAACGCATTGCGTCCGGTGTTGCACCACTGGATTTGTTCAAGGTTGCCCGGCTCGATTTCGTTGAGCCTGATTTCGAGCGTTTCCGCTGCCTGGCTCTGGCCTATCAGGCATTGCGTGTCGCAGGCACTGCGCCCGCCATGCTGAATGCCGCGAACGAGGTGGCTGTCGCGGCTTTTCTGGACAACCGGATTGCCTTCCTTTCTATTCCTTATGTCATTGAAACCGTGTTGAATACCTTGCCCGTCGAGGTTGTTGGCAGCTTGGATGATGTATTGCTCGCCGATGCCCGGGCGCGCAATATTGCGCAGCAATATGTTTTGCAACTGAGCAAATGATTACCCTATTGGCTTTTGTGGGTGCGCTAGCACTGCTGGTAGTGTTCCACGAATATGGACATTACTGGGTCGCGCGTCGTTGCGGGGTGAAGGTGCTGCGTTTCTCATTGGGATTCGGCAAGGTTATTTACCGCAAACAGTTTGTCGCCAATGGCACTGAATGGGTGATTTCCGCGATTCCGCTGGGCGGCTACGTCAAGATGCTGGACGAGCGCGAAGGCGAAGTGGCCGCCGCAGAATTGAGCATGGCGTTTAACCGTAAGCCAGTGTTGCAGCGCATGGCGATTGTTGTCGCTGGACCGCTGGCGAATTTGCTGTTGGCGGTCTTGTTGTATTGGGTGTTGTTCATACACGGCTTGCCGGGCTTGAAACCTGTGTTGGGCGAAGTGCCGACAGGAACGCCCGCCGCCAGCGCACAGATGCAAGCGGGCGAGACCCTACTCCGCGTCAACGGTGTTTTTGTTCCGAGCTGGCAGGAAATGCGCTGGGAGTTGATGACTTTAGCCCTGCAAAAGGGCAAGGTTAAAATCGAGGCGCAAAGCGCCGACGGACGGCATTTGACTCATCTTTTGGACGTGAGCAACTTGCAAGCCGATGATCTGGACGGCGAATTTCTCGATAAGCTGGGCGTTCATTGGTATCAGCCCACTATCTTGCCTGTCATCGGCAAGCTGGTTGCAGGGGGTGTGGCGCAGCGTGCCGGCTTACAAGTGGGTGACGAGATTGTTCGTGTCAATGACCTGCCGGTGGCAGATTGGAGTGCGCTGGTTGAGGCGGTACGCTCGCATCCCGGCCTATCCCTGATACTGGAAGTGAATCGGGCTGGTTTGGCGCTCAGGCTGGCAGTTGTGCCACAAATAGTTGAAGAGTCGGGTGCAAGGGTGGGCAAGATAGGTGCCGGACCGAAAGTGGATAAGGCTGCCTGGCAGGCAATGTTGATCGAGGTGAGTTATCCACCAGGGGAGGCATTCCACCAGGCTTTGCGCAAAACCTGGGATACGGCTGCTATCAGCTTGAAAATGATGGGGAAAATGTTAGTTGGCGAGGTTTCCCTGAAAAATCTGAGTGGTCCGATTACCATCGCCGACTATGCTGGACAGTCCGCGCAAGTGGGGTTGGTATCTTATCTGGGATTTTTAGCCTTGATCAGCATTAGTCTGGGGGTGCTGAATTTGCTGCCTGTTCCCTTATTGGATGGCGGTCACTTGCTGTATTATGTCGCCGAATTGCTGAAAGGTAGCCCAGTCTCGGAACGGACTTGGGAAATTGGTCAAAAAATAGGCATCGCATTGCTGGGAACTTTGATGGTCTTTGCCATCTATAACGATATCAATCGCCTCATTTCAGGTTAGTAATAAATGAACAAAACAAAGCTTGCAGGACTTATTTCTCTATTATTCATGACACCCGCCTGGGCGATCACGCCATTCACTGTCACAGACATCCGCGTTGAGGGTATACAGCGTACCGAAGCCGGTACGGTGTTTAGCTATTTGCCGGTCAAGGTCGGCGATACGATGAATGATGAGCAGGCAACGACTGCTATTCGCGCCTTGTATGGCACGGGCTTCTTCAAGGATGTGCGCCTTGAGGTAGAGCAAGGCGTGTTGATCGTGCTGGTCAAGGAGCGTCCTTCCATTGCCAGCATACAAATCAATGGCATTAAGGATTTCTCCAAAGATCAGCTTAAAGACAACATGAAATATGCGGGGCTGGCCGAGGCGCGCATCTTTGACCGGGGTGCGCTGGAAAAAGCGACACAGAATTTGAAACAGCAGTATGTGGCGCGCGGCAAGTACGGCGTGACAATCAAGACTCGGGTTTCCGAGTTGGATCGAAATCGTGTCGGCATTGTATTTGACGTGGTAGAAGGCGACGTTTCCAAAATCAAGCAAATCAATTTCGTGGGCAACAAAGTCTATGAGGAAGATGATTTGCGGGACATGATGAAGCTCAGTACCCCGGACTGGATGAGCTGGTTCAGCAAAAATGATCAATATTCCAAGCAAAAACTTTCTGCCGACCTGGAGGTCTTGCGCTCGTACTACATGGATAGTGGTTATTTGGAGTTTGAGATTGATTCGACGCAAATTTCCATTACCCCTGACAAGCAGGATATTTATATCACGATCAATCTCACCGAAGGCGATAAGTACACGATTTCCAACACAGCGGTGTCAGGCAATACTCCCGTCGCCAAGGAAGAAATCGAGAAGCTGGTGCAGGTAAAGGCGGGAGATGATTTTTCCCGCAAAGCGTTGTCGGAAACCACTAAGCTGATCGGTGAACGCTTGGCCTCGGAAGGTTATGCGTTCGCTAACATAAATGCTATTCCTGATATGAATAAGGAAAAACATCAAGTAGCGTTCAATTTCATGATTGATCCGGGACAGCGCGTTTACATCCGTCGTATCAATATCAGCGGCAACACCAAGACGCGAGATGAGGTCATTCGCCGCGAGTTTCGTCAGGTTGAAAGCTCTTGGTTTGATGTGAAAAAAATTAAGCAGTCCAAGAAACATATTGACCAACTAGGTTTCTTCGAGGAAGCCAACATTGAAACTCCGGCTGTGCCAGGTGCGGCTGACCAGATGGATGTCAACGTGTCAGTAACAGAAAAATCTACCGGTAGTTTTACGGTTGGTGCCGGTGTCGGTAGCGGGGAAGGGCTGGTGTTGACGGCCGGTGTTTCGCAATCCAATCTGTTCGGTAGCGGCAGCCATCTGTCCACGCAACTCAATACCGGAAAAATTAACCAGAACATTTCTGTTTCTTATACCAATCCTTATTTTACTGATGATGGAATGAGCCGGGGCTTTGACGTTTATAAGCGTAACTCTAATGCTACAAATACGACCCTAAGCCAATTTACTTCATCCACCGCAGGGATCGGCGTACGGTTTGGTGTGCCGATTTCGGATGATTCTAATATTTCATATGGTTTGACGATCGAGAATTCAAATATTGGACTGACAGCACTGAGTCCGTTGCGTTATACCAGTTATGTGAATACGTTCGGCAGTGTCAATACCACGGCGCTCGGTACGGTAGGCTGGACGCGTGATAGCCGCGATAGCGCGATCTACACCACCGAGGGAACGATGCAGCGCGCCTATGCTGAAATTGCCCTGCCTGTGATGGATATGCGCTATTACAAACTGAACTACGAGCAACAATGGTTCTACCCGCTTTCTTCAAACTTTACCTTTATGTTGAACGGGATAGCTGGAGTCGGTGCTGGTTATGCGGGCAAGCAAATGCCATTTTTCAAAAATTTCTATGCGGGAGGCAGCGGTTCAGTACGCGGTTTTGAGCCTAGCTCGCTGGGTCCGCGTGATATTAACAATTTATCGCTGGGCGGCTTGCGTCGCATTGCCGGTAGCATGGAAATCATGACAACCATGCCGGGAATCAAGGATAAGTCGGTGCGTTTGAGTGGCTTCGTGGATGGCGGTGCTGTGTATGGCTCGGGCGATTTACCTGGTAGTGCCGGGATGCGTTATTCGACTGGCGTGGCCTTAACCTGGTTATCACCGATGGGGCCACTCAAATTTAGTTATGGTTTGCCATTGAACAAACAGGCCGTTGATAAATTGCAGGCGTTCCAGTTCACAATGGGTTCGATGTTCTGATGTAACTAACCGATTGTCAGATAATTAAACAACGCTTGCCAAGTAGTTGATTGTGACGAATGAGGGACGGATGATGAAGACGATGACAATGAAGGCGATTCTGTTAGCGGTATTGCTGGGATCAGTATCTGCTATGGCTGGAGATTTTAAGGTGGGTGTGGTGGATACCGAACGGATTCTCCATGAGTCGGCACCCGCGATGAAGGCGGCGCAAAAGATTGAAAAGGATTTTTCCTCGCGTGACCTGGAGATCAAGAAAATGATGAAGCTGGCCAAGGAGTTGCAAGATTCTCTGGAAAAAAATCCCGCCGCAATCAGTGAGGTTGAGCGTCGCAACAAGGAGCGTGAGCTGAATGCGCTGAACGTCAATCTGCAA
>PEUR01000217.1:0-2408 GCA_002780675.1 Gallionellales bacterium CG03_land_8_20_14_0_80_55_15
CCTGTAAATTGAAGCCGGATTCGTGCAATAAAGCTTGAATCTCTGCACGGCAACAGGGCGTGGTGTAATTTGCCTGCAACCAATGCAACAAAGTGCTGTCTGCATCCAGTACGCGCTTCGCATAACGACTGGCGCGCAAAGTTTTTTGCAGCTTGTCGGCAAAGGCGACAAGCGATGAGTTTTCAATGTTTAAGGGCATCTGGTATGCGTTCCTCAGTTAGAATGCGACACTTTTTTCAATTCTTACAATCCAAACAAGGAATCTGACGCTCTGGCGTCCCATGCTTGATGCTGAATTCACTCCCCGTTCGCCTGCTGTGGCGCAGCTTTAATCACCTGACCCGGCTGACTATCGCCGCGTCGGCGATTATAGCCTTGCTGGGTGCAATTACGATTATCGTGCTGCGCTATTGGCTGCTGCCGGATGTCGAGCAATTTCACGACAAAATCACCTCTTCCCTGTCAACAGCAATGGGCAATCCGGTCAGCATAGGCAAAATAACCGGGGATTGGGACGGACTGTACCCCCATCTGAATATGGCCGATGTACGCATTCTCGATCAGCAACGCCAACCTGCACTGGTGTTGCCCGACATAGATGCCAAAGTTTCATGGCTCTCCCTCTTTTTTGCAGAATTGCGCCTGTCCAGCCTGGAAATTAACCGTCCCGAATTACGGATACGCCGCGACGCACAAGGCAAAACTTTTATCGGCAACGTAGCGCTCTCCTCGCGGGGTACGGACAACAACCTGGCCAACTGGCTATTGCATCAGTCGCGCATGGTGGTGCGCAATGCAGTCATCATCTGGGTGGACGAACAGCGCGATGCGCCCGCACTGGTGCTAAATCAGGTCAACCTGCGTATCGAAAACCTGTTTAATCATCATCGGTTTGCTCTGCGAGCCGTTCCGCCAGCCGAATTAGCGACACCGCTGGATGTGCGCGGCGATTTCCACGGCAAAAGTTTTGACGATTTACGGGCGTGGCGCGGACAAATGTTCGCCCAGCTTGATCACACCGACCTGTTAGGCTGGCACCCCTGGCTAAAACTACCCGAACAACTGAGTAGCGGGCGCGGCGCAGTACGCGCCTGGCTGAGCTTGAGTGATGGCAATCTGACCCGCTTCACTGCTGACTTATCGTTGCGCGACGTGGCGACCAGGCTGGGTGAAAATATCCCCGTCATGGAAGTCAATTTCTTGCACGGGCGCGCCAACTGGGAAACGGTCGAGGACGGATGGGAAGTTTCCACTCGGCGTTTGTCCATGCGCCTGAAAAATGGCATTCACCTGCAACCCACAGATTTTTATCTTCGCAGCATTCCGGGCAACGCTGCCCATCCCGCCAGCGGTGAATTACACGCCAATTTGTTGCAGCTGGAAAGTTTGGTCAGCCTGAGTAACTTCCTGCCGCTGGACGCAGCGATGCGTGAACAGTTGAACACCTTCGCGCCCAGTGGCCACGTATCTAATCTGGAACTGAAATGGCAAGACGTTGCAAAAAATCATCCGGCGGGGGAAGTACCCAAATTCAAACTGCAAGGGCAGTTTGACAATCTGGCCTTGCAGCCGGTGGGCAATCTGCCCGGTTTTTCGGGCTTGTCGGTGGCGGTAGATGGCAGCGATAAGCAAGGTAATCTGTATATCAAGAGCCGAAATCTGACCGTGGATGCGCGCACTGCAATGCGTGAACCCATACTGTTAAAAACGCTGACCGGACAGGTGAAGTGGCTGCACGAAAAGGGTGAATGGGCGTTCAAGCTGGATAACATAGCCGTTGCCAATGATGACCTGGCGGGCAACCTATATGGCGGGTTTCAAACTCAAGCTGGCACGCTGGGCTTGCTGGATTTGACTGTCAGTCTGACGCACGGCGATCTCAGACGCGCGGCGCGTTATACCCCGCTCATCGCGCTCGCCAAAAAAGATAACGACTGGCTGAACGATGCCATGCTGTCAGGACACACCGAAGACTTCCGTTTGCGACTCAAGGGCAATCTGAGCGATTTTCCGCTGGATGGCACCAAGGATGCCTTGTTTGAAATCAGCGCACACGGTGAAGGGGCGGCAGTGGCGTTCGCAAAGGATTGGCCGACTATCGAAAATATTTCCGGTGAGTTTTCCATACGCGGCAACAAACTGGAGGTTCATGCCCCCTCAGCCACCATGCTGGGGGCACGCATTCACAACCTGACCATCGCTTTGCCGGACATGATGAGTCCCGACATGCCGCTGGAAATCAAAGGTGAAGCAGAAGCCGGCAACAACGTGTTTCTGGAATTTGTCCAGAAAAGTCCGGTGCGCGGCTACATCAACGGCTTTACCGATGGCATGAGCGCCAGTGGCAACGGTCATCTTGAACTGTCTGCATACGTTCCACTACTGGGTGGCAAGTCGGCGAAAGTATC
>PEUR01000217.1:2448-14746 GCA_002780675.1 Gallionellales bacterium CG03_land_8_20_14_0_80_55_15
GCGGGCGTACCCTTGTTGCGCAATACGCGCGGCACATTGTCGTTTACCGAATCAGGCATGAAAGCCGATAATGTCGCGGCGGATATTCTGGGGGGGCCGGCCCGTCTGAACGTGACTAGCGCCGAAGGCGGCGGGGTGAACGCCAGTGTGCAGGGACGCGCCAATCTGGATGCATTGCACGAAACCGAAACCCATCCGCTACTAAACCGTCTGCACGGAGGAACGAGCTGGAGTGCGGGCATCAGTGTAGTCAATAAAGCCGCACAAGTCGTGCTGAATTCCAGCCTGCAGGGGATAAGCTCCACCCTGCCCCCCCCCTTTGCCAAGCGCGCCAGCGAAATATGGCCATTGCACATCGAGAAAAAAAATCTCGCCGAACAGCAGGATTTAATCAGCGCACAACTCGGCAAACTGGTCAGCGTACGGTTGCAACGCAGTGAAGAAAATGGCATCAACATCATCAAAAGCGGCACGATCAACTTTGGCGCACCGAACAACTTGACGGATGCGCCAACGGGCAAGAAAAACCTTTCAACTCAGCTCAAAAAATCCCCTTCGACCCCGCTCAAGACAGGCTTGTGGGTGACAGGCAGGCTTCCCGTGTTATCCCTGCAAGGCTGGGACGGCTTATTCGCAGATTCCACTCAAACGTCAATACCTTTTGCAGGGGGCAACCTGCAAATTGGCAAGCTAACCGGCTACGGCATGAACTTGCAGGACATGCAAATCAGCATCGCAAAACGCGGCGCTGGACTAGCCGCACAACTATCAGGCGCGCCATTGAACGGCGAGGTGGTGTGGCAACCGCAGGGCTTTGGCGGAACGGGGAAAATTTCTGCCCATTTGCGCAACCTGTACTGGCTATCCGAGGTCCAGTCGCAACCTTCAAACCCGTCGGCAATCAATCCCCCGGACACCGCAGCAACGGCGTCCCCCGCACCTCGTGAACTCCCCGCACTGGAGATTACCGTCGAAGATTTTCAATTCAGGGGCAAACAGATTGGTCATTTTGAATTGATAGGTTACCCGGACGGAGAAGACTGGCGTTTGCGCCGCTTGCGCATCACCAACCCCGATGGCAGCTTGACGGGAGATGGCGTGTGGCACGGCGGGCCAACCAGCAAGCAAACCGATATAAATCTGCTGCTGGAAATCAGTAATGCCGGGAAAATTCTGGCGCGTTCCGGCTACCCGGACACCGTTAAAAACGGTAGCGGGAAACTGGCAGCCAAGCTGAGCTGGGACGGACAACCGGACGCATTCAGTTACGCCGCCCTGAACGGCACGCTCAAACTGGATACCGGCAAAGGGCAGTTTCTCAAGATGGATCCCGGCATGGGTAAACTACTCAGTATCCTGAGTCTGCAAGCCTTGCCCAAGCGCATCACGCTGGACTTTACCGATGTGTTCAGCGAGGGCTTTGAATTTGACAATATCAACGGCAACGCCACCATTAAACGGGGAATGATGCAGACCCAGGACTTGCACATAGACGGTTCATCGGCCAAAGTAACCATGAAGGGGCGGGTTAACCTGAACGACGAAACGCAAGACCTGCGCGTGGAAAT
The DNA here is from genome assembly GCA_002780675.1 of Gallionellales bacterium CG03_land_8_20_14_0_80_55_15. Taxonomy (GTDB): domain Bacteria; phylum Pseudomonadota; class Gammaproteobacteria; order Burkholderiales; family Gallionellaceae; genus Gallionella. The sequence goes on from PEUR01000217.1 coordinate 4,017, forward strand.
TTTACCCACGCTGGGACAGAGCGTATCCCTGCTGAGCGCGTTTGCGGCGGGACCCGCAGTAGGCTTAGGCGCACTCGTCATCAACAAGGTACTGGGTAATCCGCTCGATAAGTTGATGTCATTTGAATACAATATCAGCGGAACATGGGGCGACCCCAAGGTGGTCAAAGTCGGCGAAAAGCCGGTAACAACGATACCCGACACTGTCGGCAAGCCCCAACAAATACAATAACCTTCAGGAAATCATGATGTTAGACGGAAATTCCACGCAAGCCAGAATCGCCTCACAAGCCAATGCCTTCAAGGTGGCCGCCATACAAATGGCATCCGGTCCGAATATCGAGGGCAATCTCGCCGAAGCGCGCCGTTTGATTGCCAAGGCCGCCGAACAGGGAGCACGGCTGGTGGTGCTGCCGGAGTTTTTCGCCATCATGGGTCTGCATGAACAGGACAAACTCAAGGTCAGCGAGCAGGCAGGAAGCGGACCGATTCAGACTTTCCTGAGCGAAACCGCGAAACACTACAAAATCTGGCTGGTAGGCGGCTCTATCCCGCTGGCTGGCACTGCGCCGGAAAAAGTGCGCGATAGTTGCCTGGTGTTCGACGAGCACGGCGAGCAAGTGGCGCGCTACGACAAAATTCACTTGTTCAGCCTGTCGCTGGGCAACGAAAGTTACGATGAAGCCGCAACCCTAGAATCCGGCAATCAAGTCGTGGTAGTAGACAGCCCCTTCGGCCGCATCGGCCTGGCGGTGTGTTACGACCTGCGCTTCCCGGAATTATTCCGCGCCATGAAAGACGTGGACATCATCGTGCTGCCCGCCGCCTTCACCGAGACCACCGGCAAGATGCACTGGGAAGTGCTGGTACGCGCACGCGCCATCGAAAACCTCGCCTATATCATCGCCTCGGCACAAGGTGGCTACCACGTCAACGGGCGCGAGACACACGGCCACAGCATGATTGTTGACCCGTGGGGGCGTATTTTAGACACCCTGACGCGCGGCTCCGGCGTGGTGATTGGCACCATCAACCCCTCCCATCAAGCGAGCCTGCGCAGCAGTCTGCCCGCCCTGAAACACCGCGTTTTGCATAATTGCTAATTATGGGCAAGGGGTCAGACGCAAGTGGAAAGCAGATAAACCTGCCCCCGCTCACCCGGTCTACCTACCCTTCACTAATTGAAAAACATGACTCCCATCGCCACCTCTGAAACGCTTTTTGCCACCGCACAGCAAACCTTGCTTGCGCCCTCCGCTATCGGAACACGCCAGATCGAGCATATCTTCAACAGCATGCTGGCGCACCGCCTGGATTACGCCGACTTGTATTTTCAGTACAGCCGCGCCGAAAGCTGGTCGCTGGAGGAAGGCATCGTCAAATCCGGCAGCTTCAGCATAGATCAAGGCGTTGGGGTGCGTGCGGTGAGTGGCGAAAAAACCGCCTTCGCTTATTCCGACGAGATCAGCATGGCTGCACTGCAAAGTGCGGCCAAGGCGACGCGCGCCATTGCTGCTGCGGGCGGCACACAAACCGTACCGTTACTGCATCACGGCTCGCGGCGCAAAATCTATCTGCCGCACGACCCGATCGCCAGCCTCAAGGATGCCGACAAAGTCGCCCTGCTGGAACGCATCGAAGGCTATGCCCGCGCGCTCGACCCGCGCGTCGTGCAAGTCATGGCGGGGCTGGCCGGCGAATATGAAATCGTGATGGTAGCGCGAAGCGACGGGCTGATGAATGCCGACATCCGTCCGATGGTAAGACTTTCGGTCACCGTCATCATCGAAGCCAACGGTCGCCGCGAGCAAGGTTCATCGGGGGGAGGCGGACGCTTCAATTACGATTATTTCGATGATGCCCTGCTGCGTCAATACGCCCGGCAAGCCGTGCATCAGGCAGTCGTCAACCTGGATGCCGCGCCCGCCCCTGCCGGCAACATGACGGTAGTGCTGGGCAATGGCTGGCCGGGCATCCTGCTGCACGAAGCGATTGGTCACGGTCTGGAAGGGGATTTCAACCGCAAAGGCAGCTCGGCGTTCTCGGGTCGCGTCGGCGAACGCGTCGCCTCGGCAGGGGTGACCGTAGTGGATGACGGCACCCTGGCGGAACGGCGCGGATCAATGCAGATGGACGATGAAGGCAACCCCACGCAATGCACTACGCTGATCGAAAATGGCATCCTCAAGGGCTATTTGCAGGATAGCCTGAATGCGCGGTTGATGGGCGTGGCGCTCACTGGCAACGCCCGCCGCGAATCCTACGCAAATATTCCTATCCCGCGCATGACCAATACCTATATGCTGAACGGCGACAAAGACCCGGCGGAAATTATCGCCTCGGTTAAGCACGGGCTATATGCGGTTAATTTCGGCGGTGGTCAGGTGGACATCACCAGCGGTAAATTCGTGTTCTCCACCGCCGAAGCCTATATGATCGAAGACGGCAAGATCACCCATCCAGTCAAGGGCGCGACACTCATCGGTAACGGTCCCGATGTATTGACGCGCATCAGCATGATAGGCAACGACATGGCGCTCGACCCCGGTGTCGGTACTTGCGGCAAGGAAGGCCAAAGCGTGCCCGTCGGTGTCGGTCAACCGACCGTCAGAATAGACGGTCTGACCGTGGGCGGCACGGCGTAAGGCATTCCCTCCTCCGGAAATAGAAAAGAAATGAATAACCCTTTTTTATTATTTACAATCAATATGTTATTCAAATAAAATGAGTGCGGTCACATTGCTCGCACTCACCACTCATTCCCTGTAGCATCGTTTTTTTACATTTGGAGTCCCAATTATGATCGCACCTATCCCCTTGAGAGACATTCCCCAAGCCAACATTTTCCGCAAAGGCGATGTCTTTGTACTGTTTGGCGAGCTGTTTGGCCGAGGCTATGCCAACGGCCTGATTAACGAGGCGAAAAAGGCGGGCATGACCCTCATCGGCATCACCGTGGGACGCCGCGATGAGAACAACGCCCTGCGCGCGCTGACCGACGAGGAACTGGCGATAGCAGAAGAAAATTTGGGCGGTCCTATCATCAACGTGCCGCTGATGGCAGGATTCGATCTGGACGCACCCGCTGGCTCCCCCACCCCGACCGACTTGCTGGGCGATATGACGCTGAAAAGCTGGCAGGAAGACAAACTGGACTGGGCGCATATTGAAAAATGCCGCGCCGTAGGCGTGGCGCGTTTTAAGGATTCCGTGGCGCAAGTCATGCGCCAACTGGACGGCATGATTCCCGATGGCAGCAACGCTTTCTTCGCCCACACCATGGCGGGCGGCATCCCCAAGGTAAAAGTATTTCTGGCTATCGCCAACCGCATCTACAAGGGTCGCGGCGAACGCTTTATGTCCTCAAAAGCCCTGCTGGACAGCGATCTGGGCAAACTGATTTTGATGAATTTCGACGAGGTTACCGCCAACACCTTCCAGCATCTGATAGACGGCAGCGCGGCAATCCGCGCCAGACTGGAGCGAACCGGCGGGCAGGTGCGCTACAGCGCCTACGGCTACCATGGCACCGAAATTCTGATAAATGGCCAATACCAGTGGCAAACCTACACCAGCTATACCCAGGGACAAGCCAAGATGCGCCTGGAGCGGGTCGCCGAAGCCGCCTGGCAACAGGGCATCAAGGCGACGGTTTACAACTGCCCGGAAATCCGCACCAACTCCTCCGATATTTTTGTTGGTGTCGAGCTTTCGCTGTTCCCCTTGCTCAAGGCGCTGAAAAAAGAAGGCGACGGCGCATGGGCAGCACAACAGTGGCAAGCCTGCCGTGCGCTATTACAGGATGACCAGCCACTGGAAGGCCTATTGCAGAAGATCGAAGATTACAACACCAGCGAGGTGATGGCAGGCTTCCGCAACTTCGCCGCCTGGCCGATGGCTAACTCTTTAGCGCTGGCGGATTTGATGATAGGCACTTCGGAAGAAATCACCCAGATGCACGCCGACAAAAAAGAACTGGTCACCGGCCACCTGAGCGCACTGATACTGGAAGGAACCGGTCCGTTGATGTTCCACGAAGCCTCCAACCCCGCAGGACCTGTACTCTGGCTGAATCACGATGTCATCGCCAAACAGCTCAATCAGTTGCACAACGCTTGACAGAAATAAGGAAACGTGAAATCCGGGGGCGGACAAATATCTTCCCGGATTACGCTGCGTTGCATCACGGCTGGACTCAAAGGGCATTTCACACAATATTTTCAGGCTGATACGATACTGTCAGGCACGAACCCCATCAATCGCGTCATGCCCACCTCGTACAGTGCGCTTATCACCGCACCCTGCGCGTGGTTAAGTAACCGTGCATCAATAAACCCGCTCAGGTTATGACCGCTAAAACGCCCAATATCTCCAGACCAAAATACCTCTCTGCCATCCCGCCAATCTAGCGCACGCTCAATCTGCTATCTCACGGTATAATCCCGCCGCTATGCAGATACTACGCGGACTCAATTCCCCTGATACCCAGCCTGTCGCCCTCACTATCGGTAATTTCGATGGGGTGCATTTGGGTCATCAAGCCTTGCTGAATGAACTCCAGGCGGCGGCGAAACTGCACGGATTGCTGACGGCGGTGGTGATTTTCGAGCCGCATCCACGCGAGTTTTTCACGCCGGATACCGCTCCCGTGCGCTTGAGCAGCCTGCACGAGAAACTGGAGTTGTTCGCCAAACTGGGCGTGGATCGCGTGCACGTGTGCCGCTTCAATGCGCGCTTTGCACAGATGAGCGCGACGGATTTTATAGGAGTCTTATATGAAAAACTGTCGGCAAAATTTGTGCTGATCGGGGACGACTTCCGCTTTGGTAGTGCGCGCAGCGGCGATTTTGCGTTGATGGAAAAAATTGGCGAGCAGCGCGGCTTTGAAGTGCAGGCGATACACACGTTCGCGCATGACGGCGTGCGCATTTCCAGCACGGCCGTGCGCGCGGCGCTGGCTGCCGGACAATTGAAGCGCGTGCATGATTATCTGGGGCGGATTTACAGCATCAGCGGGCACATAGTGCATGGCGATGGCGTGGGACACAAGCTGGGCTATCCGACGGCGAACGTGCAGATGAAGCACAACCGCCCGCCACTGTCCGGTATCTTCGTGGTTGAAGCCCATGCCGCCGGGATGGGCGTGCTGCAAGGGGTCGCCAGCCTGGGCGTGCGCCCCACCCTGAAACACGATGCAAAAGCGATACTGGAAGTGCATCTATTTGAATTTGAACAAAATATTTACGGGAAGCGGCTGCGCGTGGAATTTCTGCAAAAACTGCGCGACGAAGTGAAATACCCCAATGTGGAGGCATTAACGCAGCAGATCGCGTTGGATGTGAAAAATGCAAAGAACTGGTTTGAACAACATGACTGACTATAAAACGACACTGAATTTACCCGACACCCCCTTCCCGATGCGCGGCAATATGGCAAAGCGCGAGCCGGAAATGCTCTCTGGCTGGCTGGCGCAGCAACGCTATCAAAAAATCCGCGCGGCCAAGGCAGGCAAACCGAAATTCATCCTGCACGACGGCCCGCCCTACGCCAACGGCGACATCCACATTGGCCATGCGGTCAACAAAATCCTCAAGGACATCATCATCAAAGGCAAGACGCTGTCGGGCTTTGACGCGCCTTACGTGCCGGGCTGGGACTGTCACGGCCTGCCGATCGAATTACAGGTGGAAAAAAAACACGGCAAGGCGATTCCCCCCAGCGAATTCCGCGCACTGTGCCGCGCTTATGCGCTGGAACAAGTCGAACGCCAAAAGAAGGACTTCATCCGTCTCGGTGTGCTGGGTGACTGGGATCATCCCTACCTCACCATGGACTATCCGACCGAAGCTGACATCATGCGCGCGCTGGGCAAAATCCATGCACACGGCTATCTGTATCAAGGCTACAAGCCGGTAAACTGGTGTCTGGATTGCCAGTCGGCACTGGCCGAAGCGGAAGTCGAATACGAAGACAAGACTTCCAGCGCGATAGATGTCGCGTTTGAGATCAAGGACAAAGAGGGGTTAGGCCGCGCGTTTGGCGTGTCCTTGCCAGGCTCGGCGCAAATATATGCGGTGATCTGGACGACCACGCCGTGGACGCTGCCCGCCAATCAGGCGGTGAGCCTCCACCCCGCTTTTGAATATCGCCTCAGCAAAACCGCGAAAGGTTATCTGCTGCTGGCCTCCGAATTGGCGGACGCTTGCCTTGAACGCTATCAGCTCAGCGGCGAAACCGTGGGGGTATGCAAAGGTGCGGCATTGGATATGCTGCCCTTGCAGCACCCATTCCAGGATCGCATCGTGCCGCTGATTTGCGGCGAGCATGTCACGGCAGATTCCGGTACAGGGCTGGTGCATACCGCCCCGGCACACGGACTGGACGACTATTTTGTCGGTCAAAAATACGGCCTGCCCACCGACAATCCGGTGGGCGACGACGGCAAGTTTCTCGCCAGCGTACCGCCCGTGGGCGATGTGCCGCTGGCGGGCGTATTCGTCTGGCGCGCCAACGACATCGTGTTGCAGGCGCTGCAAGCGAGCGGCCATTTACTGTGTCACGCCAAGGTGCAACACAGCTACCCACATTGCTGGCGGCACAAGACCCCGATCATCTTCCGCTCCACGCCGCAGTGGTTTATCGGCATGGCACAGAAATCCCCCCCCACCCCCCTTTTACAAAGTGGGGAGCAAAACCTGTCCACGTTTCAGGAAGCCACGGATTCCCTCTTTTGCAACGAGGAGTCCAGCGGGGCAATTGACACTTCTCAAAACACGGATTCCCCCCTTTGCAAAAGGGGGGCTAGGGGGGATTTAACCCTGCGCGAACTGGCGAACCGGGCGGTCGAGGAAACCGAATTTTTCCCATCCTGGGGACGCGCACGACTGGAGGCGATGATCAAAAACCGCCCTGACTGGTGCGTGTCGCGCCAGCGTAACTGGGGCGTGCCGATGCCGTTCTTTGTGCACCGTGAAACCGGCGAATTGCACCCGAGAACAATGGAACTGCTGGAACAAGTCGCCAAGCGGGTCGAAGTGGACGGCATCGAAGCCTGGTTCAGCCTGAATTCGGTGGATTTTCTGGGTACGGATGCCGAAACCTATCAAAAACTTACCCACACGCTGGACGTATGGTTCGATTCCGGCACGACCCATGCGTCCGTGCTGGCTCGCCGCGAAGAATTGCGTGCGCCTGCAGATCTCTATCTGGAAGGCTCGGATCAGCATCGCGGCTGGTTTCAATCGTCGCTTTTGACGGGCTGCGCCATCAACGGACGCGCGCCCTTCAATGCCTTGCTGACCCACGGTTTCGTGGTGGATGGCAAGGGGCACAAGATGTCCAAATCGAAGGGCAACGTGATCGCCCCACAGAAGATTTTCGACACCCTGGGCGCGGACATTCTGCGGCTGTGGACGGCATCCACCGATTATTCGGGCGAACTGACTATCTCGGACGAAATCTTGAAGCGCGTGGTGGAAATCTACCGCCGCATCCGTAACACCTTGAAATTCCTGCTGGCAAACATCTCCGACTTCGACATAAAGCGCGATGCCCTGCCTGTCAACCAATGGCTGGAAATTGACCGCTACGCGCTGTCGCTGGTGCAGCAACTGCAAGATCAGGTGCTGGCGGATTACGACCGTTACGAGTTCCATCTGGCGGTGCAGAAACTACAAGGCTTCTGCTCGGAAGAACTGGGCGGCTTTTACCTGGACATTCTCAAGGATCGCCTCTACACCACTGGCGAACACTCCGCCGCGCGCCGTTCCGCACAGAATGCGCTGTACCACATCACGCACGCACTGACCCGCCTGATCGCACCGATACTGAGCTTCACCGGCGAAGAGGTCTGGGCGATATTGTCTGGCAATGAAGAGGTGAGCGTGTTTGAAGGCGCATGGCACGAGTTGCCGGATGCGCAACTGGATAACGACGCAATCGGCGCATGGCTGACCCTCAATGCCTGGCGCGGCAAAGTCAACAAGCAACTGGAAGAAGCGCGCACTGCGGGCTTGATCGGTTCTGCACTGGCCGCCGAAGTGGATGTATTCGCCGCAGGCGCAGACTACGACATCCTCGCCCACCTGAAGGATGACTTGCGCTTCGTGTTCATCACTTCGCGCGCCACCGTACACCGTGTCGCCAGCACCGATGAGCAGCGCATTGATGTTGCCGCCAGCCTGCACGAAAAATGCGAACGCTGCTGGCATTACCGCGAGGATGTCGGCAGCGATGCCACGCATCCGACACTGTGCGGTCGCTGCGTCAGCAATCTTTATGGCGCAGGCGAGGCGCGCCACTATGCTTAAGAATTGGCTGGGCTTGAGTGCGCTGGTTATTGCGCTCGATCAATTATCTAAGTTTTTGATTATAAACAGTTTTTATTATGGCGAAAACCTGGTGCTGCTCAAAGTATTCAGCCTGACGCTGATCCATAACCCCGGCGCTGCGTTCAGTTTCCTGAGCGATGCGGGCGGCATGCAGCGCTGGCTATTCAGCGCGCTCGCCGTGATTGCATCAATCAGCATCATCTGGCTGTTGCGCAAACACAGTAGCAAACTGCTGTTCGCGCTGGCATTGAGCCTGATTCTGGGCGGCGCGCTCGGCAACCTGATAGACCGGGTCATTTATGGCTATGTGGTAGATTTCCTGTTGTTTCACTGGGATGAACATTATTTCCCGGCCTTCAATCTGGCCGATTCCGCGATTACCTGCGGCGCTTTCCTGCTGATTATGGAAAGTTTTTTGGAGAAAAAACATGAACATACTGCTCGCTAATCCACGCGGCTTCTGTGCTGGCGTGGATCGCGCCATCGAGATCGTGGAACGCGCCATCGCCTTGCACGGCGCGCCGATTTATGTGCGCCACGAAGTCGTGCATAACAAATTTGTGGTGGAGGGACTACGCGCAAAAGGCGCGGTGTTCATCGAAGAATTGAAGGATGTACCGTCCGGCAGCATCCTGATTTTCAGCGCGCACGGCGTATCTCAGGCGGTGCGCGCCGAAGCCCAGGCGCGCGGTCTGACGGTGTTTGATGCGACCTGCCCGCTGGTCACCAAAGTGCATATAGAGGTGTCGCGCCTGCGCGATCAGGGCAAGGAAATTGTCATGATCGGCCACAAGGGACACCCCGAAGTGGAAGGCACGATGGGTCAGGCCGAGGACGGCATCTATCTGGTGGAATCGCCGCAACAAGCCGCATCGCTCAAGGTGAAAGACGAACAGAATCTCGCCTTTGTCACACAAACCACCCTGTCGGTGGACGATGCCAGCAACATCATCGCCGCGCTTGAGGCACGCTTCCCGCTCATCACGGGGCCCAGGAAAGACGACATTTGTTACGCCACGCAAAACCGCCAGGATGCGGTCAAGCTACTGGTACAACAATGTGATGCCGTGGTGATCGTCGGCTCACCCAACAGTTCCAACTCCAACCGCCTGCGCGAAGTCGCGGCAAACGTCGGGGTACCCGCCTATCTGGTGGACGATGCCTGCGATTTGCAAGCGGAATGGTTTATCGGAAAACTCAGTGTCGGGGTCAGTGCGGGCGCCTCCGCACCGGAAGTGCTGGTACAGGGCGTGGTCACGCGCTTGCAGGAGATGGGGACTGGCCGGGTAACCGAATTGCAGGGCATCACCGAAAACGTCATGTTCCCGCTGCCCAAGGCACTGCAAGCCTGACATGAAAACGGATTTTTTGATCGTCGGTGGCGGCGCGGTCGGACTATCGAGCGCGCTGGCGTTGCTGGAGGCGGGGTATCGCGTCACGCTGGTCGAGCGCGGCACGGTCGGTCAGGAAGCCTCCTGGGCGGGCGGCGGAATCATGTCACCGCTGTGTTCGTGGGATTACCAGGAAGCGGTCACCCGCCTGACCCAGCGCAGCATGGGTCTGTTTGCCGAGGCTGCCGCCAAACTGCACGCCACCACCGGGATAGATCCCGAATACCAGCGTAGCGGCATGTTGGTTTTACCTCCCTTCCGTGACGAAGTGGCCACACAGTGGTGCGCGACGCACCAAGTCGAATTGCAGCACGTCGAGGCGGGCGACTGCTTACCGGGTTTGACGGGTAATGCCTTGTTCATGCCGGAAATCGCGCAGGTGCGCAACCCGCGCTTATTGAGTGCCCTGCGCCGACGCGTCGCAATGCTGGGTTGCACCATTCGGGAACAACACGAAGTGCAACACATCGAGCTAACAGGCGACCGCGTCACTGCACTGCATACCTCGCAAGGCCGGCTGAGTGCCGATGCCTACATCCTCGCGGCGGGTGCCTGGAGCGGCAAACTGTTGGGCGAACAGGCTCTCCAGATGAATATCTATCCCATACGCGGTCAGATACTGCTGTTCAAATTCGACACGCCGCCTTTCAGCCAGATATTGCTGCAAGACAGCCTGTATTTCATCCCGCGCCGCGATGGTCATGTACTGGTCGGCAGCACCGTAGAAGAGGTCGGTTTCGACAAAACGCCCACAGCAGCAGCGCGTGACGACCTGTTGCAAGGCGTTTACAACTTATTCCCGTCATGGCGCACGCGCCCGCTGGTACGGCATTGGGCGGGCTTGCGCCCCGGCTCAAAGGACAATATCCCCACCATCGGGCGTCATCCCCAACTCACCAACCTGTACGCCAACTGCGGACACTTCCGCTACGGCATCACCATGTGCTGGGCGACCTCAGAATTGCTGCTCAATGAAATTGAAGGTGAGCCACAACCCTTACCGACGAAC
>PEUR01000138.1 GCA_002780675.1 Gallionellales bacterium CG03_land_8_20_14_0_80_55_15
GTATCGTCCGACTTGAGCAAGTCACGCACCACCGTCGTGCCATGCGCCAGCGCCGCCAACAGCAGCACGCGATTGGAAATACTCTTGGAACCGGGCAGACGCACCGTACCGCGCGCAGACATCAGGGGAGGCAAATCAATATATTCGGCGTGACTCATCTTAAACTTATAATATTTTTTATAATAATCAACAGGTTAATTTTTACATCTGCGCGTCTCGGCGCACGGTCAAGTTACCGGGCTGGCGCTGCATCCAGCCGCACATCTTCATAAATCTCATCCAGTGTCAGGCGACACGCGACGCTGTTTCTTGTGCTATTTCTTACTGTTGCGTCCATTTGCCGCGCAGGTCACGGGCGAGACTAAAAATCTCTTGTAGTTTATCAGCATCGCCCTCAGCCAGCGCCTCGTGGATGGTTTCAAGCTCTTCCATGTAGCTGCCCAGTTCATCCAGCAACGCGTCGCGGTTGGCCAGACAGATGTCGCGCCACATTTCGGGGGAGCTGGCGGCGATGCGGGTGAAGTCGCGGAAGCCGCTGGCGGCAAAAGACAACAACTGATCGCGGTTGTCGCGTCGTGCCAGATCATGCACCAGCGCGAATGACAACAGATGCGGCAGATGGCTCACCGCCGCGAATACCTCATCGTGCTGTTGTGCGGTAAATTCACTCACTACCGCACCGCACTCCTGCCATGCTGACTTTACATAAGCTATTGATTCTTTTGAATTTTCATAAATCGGTGTCAGCACCACCTTCTTGCCGACATATAAATCCGCTTTAGCCGCCGCTGCACCGCTCAATTCCGCACCGGCAATCGGATGGGCGGGAACAAACTGCGCCACCTTGTCGCCCAGATTGGCATAAGCCGCCGCGACCACGTCACTCTTGGTGCTACCGCCGTCGGTCACCAAGGTTTGTGTGCCCAGATGCGGGGCGATGCGCGCCATCAATTCGGCCATTTGTCCGACGGGCGTTGCAAGCAACACCAGATCGGCATCATTCACTTCCGCCGCCAAATCAACACCGATGCGATCAATGATGCCAAGGCTGCGCGCCTGTTCCAGCGTGGTCTGGCTACGCCCAAAACCGACCACCTCGCCGACCACATTCGCACGGCGTAGCGCCAGCGCAAACGACCCGCCGATCAGGCCGACACCGAAGATAACAACTTTCTTCAATTTAACAATCCTGAATTACCGCATGATTTTGTATCAGAGCAGAATCGTTGCTCATATAGATGTGCATTCATTGCGTTTCTACTCGCCAATCATCAGAAGTCAGATCAACTGCTGCTATCGATTGATAACAGAATTTCTGGATAGATTCCGCTGACAAATTAACTTCCACAAACACGCCGTTTGGCAATTCACTACTTCGACGAAAGGTGCTTTTATCTTTACACACAAAGCGAGGATATTTAGCAACTATCTGCTCAAATTTCTCAGGCGCCAGGTCTGCGATCACAGTCAAAGTGCGGATAAGCACTTCTTTCCATGTATCCACATGAAATTTTTGTCCGAGAATCCACAGATCAACAGGCTTTGTTCCAGTTACACCAACTTGGTTTTGAACTAGTTTTTCGTCTCCAAAGTAGGGCCAGATTTTCACGGACAATGCAGACAGTTGAATTGAGCGATTCTTAATGTCTTCAACTCGCCAAGATGTGACTCCATCAAAGTATCTATTTATCTCAAGATGGCTTTCACAAAGTTTCTGCCGTTTTGTATCGAAATCATCATTGGAAAGTTCAGAGTTGTATCCCGTCAGGGTTAGGTTTCCAAGTGTATGCAGCCATAACTCATGATCCATTTCCCAATCATCGCCCAAATGATTTCTCCACCATTCCGTGGGGGTTTGGGGAAGGATGTGCTCTATGGTGATTACGGCCTTTTCAAACGAAACGTTTTCCTTGTGACCAAAAGACTCTTCAATTGATTCAAGCAACAATTTTGTTTTAACTTGTCGATCACCAGCTCCATAGAGCTTTACATCCTGAATCCTATCTCCAAACTCATAATCCTTCGGGTAGCCTTTTGACTGAAGTATCGACTGTAATGCAGTGACAAAATTGGCTGAATTTTTCTCAATCACTTGCTCATATAGCGGGGGAAATATTTTGTTAAGTGCATTTGATGGCACATTGCAAACGAAGCGCCTAATCATGAAGTTTTCAAGCGTTTTGAGCGTATCTGAAAACTGATTCGCAGTAATTTTATTGGCTTGGTAATCGTCATATACATTCAACAAGAACGGATACGCAACTGTGACTTCAATTCGATTCAAACGCAAAATACCTGTTTGTATTTTAGAGTTACTTTCCTTTGCTGGCAAAAGTAGCTTTTCGTAATAGTTGGCAAATTTCGCCAGCTCTCGAAGATAATCAACTGCATTTTCTGCTTTGACTTGTTCTTTCAGCGCTAGGTACACATCTGTCTTGTTAACCCTTGCACCCCTCCGCATTAAAAAATGCCAGATATAAACGGTAAGATTTTCACCCAGCGCCAATTGCATTGGCTGCCAATAATGGTTGTAAATCTCCTCTTGTTGGTCAACGTGAATTCGCATGAAAAAGTAATTGCGAATCAGGTCCGCCTGCGAAAGTGGACGCCCTTTAGCATTCAGACTCTCAAAAACCAAGTGTGGGTTATCATTCGGATCAAGGACAATACTAACTAGGGATAAAAAATTACTAACAATTTTCTTGAGTTTCGCCCTGTCAAAATTACTTCTTTTGAACTGACGCTCGAAGTATTTATAAGCGTTACCCAGTTGCGTTCCATTTCCATCTTCTAACTTCCCCTGAATGAGCGCATTAAAGGTTGATCTATCAAGTTGAGTGGGTAATAACTTTAGCTTATCAATACCTTTTTTATATGGGTTAACCAATAAAGTATTGTGAATTTCTTCGGAGAGTTCATCCCCCTTTATTTGATCACGCAAAACCGCCATTAAGATATAAACCGTCGTAAGTCGCTGCTGCCCATCAATCAACAGAAACTTTGCAACTCCCTCAGGAACAGACGTTGTTGGTATGGTAACGATTGATCCTATAAAGTGGGGACGCGGAGCATCTTGCTCATAGAGATCAACAATATCGTCCCAAAGTGTTTTCCATTCTTTCTCAGTCCAGCTATATGCACGTTGAAAAAGAGGAACGACGTATTGTTTTTCGCCTTCAATTATCTGTTGCAATTTTGTTTCAGATGCATTCACGATTTTGGCTCCGTAGATTACTTTGCCAATGCCACCGGATAATTCGGATGCTGCGGATTGGCTACCAATTTTTGTTGGCGTGGATCGGCAATCAAATCCATCGCCTCCATTGGAATGATGCCTAGAGGTGCGTGAGTTGATTCCATGATTTTTGACTTGCGCTACTTAACCAGCACAAGTGGTCTTTGTGCGGGCGCACCATAGAGCATGCCTTCGATGCTTATGTCTTCGTCCACATCAGGCCAGTGGATGCCAATACCATCACCAATTATTTCCCAATGACTACGTTGCTCAGGTGTCGCTTCGGATAACCGCCACGACCAAGCAAGCGGAACACTCACGGTTCGACCATCCAGCAAGTAAGCGGTGATCTCAGCTTCCGAGACACGCAAATCTGAAATTCTGGGTTCAACGACCAACGCCACAGTGTTCATTCCATGCCTCCAGTATTTTGGTGCGATTGGTTTCGAGAAGCTGCCTAATCGCGTTGAGTTCAACTGCCGAAAAACCATGATTACTCGCCAATGCAAGCGGCTCCATCCAGTATTTACAGACCTTGCGCTCACGTTGAACATGAAGATGTTTTGGTTCGCCACAATCAAAACTAAAAAAGAATAAACGATAAGGGCCAGAAATTTCTCGTATCGTTGGCATCTGCGCTCCTATCAGCTTCTCTTGCGGCGAATTCTACTATGCAAATTACAGCGTGCGGCCTATTGCGCCGGCGATTGCGCCCAGTGTGACCATGAGTTTTTTCAATTCTTCCGGGGTCAGCGCCTGGTCAGCATCGCACCAGGCATCGCACGGACTGGGATGCATCTCGATCAACAGGCCATCCGCGCCTGCGGCGATCGCGGCCTGAGACAAGGCCGCCACCATCCACGCCTTGCCGCCCGCGTGGGAAGGATCCACGATCACCGGCAAATGGGTTTCCTTTTTCAGCACTGGGATAGCGGTCACATCCAACACATTGCGGTAAGCGGTCTCGAAGGTGCGGATGCCGCGTTCGCAAAAGATGATGTTGTGATTGCCGCCCGCCGCGATGTATTCCGCCGACATCAGCCACTCGGAAATCGTCGCCGACATGCCGCGCTTCAAGATGACCGGCTTGTTGATGCGCCCGACTTCTTTAAGCAAATCAAAGTTTTGCATGTTGCGCGTGCCGATCTGAATCACGTCCACGTCGTATTCCATGAATGCGTCAATCTGGCGCACATCCATCAACTCGGTAACGATAGGCAATTTGTACCGATCCGCCGCTTGACGGAACATTTTCAACCCTTCCACGCCCTTGCCCTGAAAGGCGTAAGGGCTGGTGCGCGGCTTGAACGCGCCGCCGCGCATTAAACGGCAACCCGCTTCCGCCACATATTTGGCCGACAAATCCATTTGTTCCTGCGTCTCGACCGAACAGGGCCCGGCGATAATCTGAATCTGGTTGCCGCCCAGCTTGATGCCGCCGATGTCTATCACGGTGTTTTCGCGGTGCGATTCGCGCGACACGATCTTGTATTGTTTGGCGATGTGCATCGCGGTTTCCACCCCCGGCAACGAGGTAAACATTTCTTCCGTCAACTGGCGTTCATCGCCGATTGCGCCGATCACGGTGCGTTCAACGCCACGCGAGATATTAGCCTTCAAGCCCGCTGTTTCCAGCCTTTTTACCACCGCGCCAATTTGTTCATCGGTGACTTCCCTGCCCATTACTATAATCATGCTTCTTCTCCAAGTATCTGCTTCATTGCAGACAAAAATTTCTGATTTTGTGATTCCAGACCGATGCTTACGCGCAAATAGTCCGGCAAGGCGTAATTGCCGATGGGGCGGACGATCACGCCCAGTTCCAACAAGCGGCGATAAACCTGCGCCGCATTATTGATATGAAAGCTGACAAAATTGCCGAACGACGGGATGTACGGCAACCCCAGAGCCCGCAAGCCTTCGGTCAGTTGCGCCATCCCTTGCAGGTTTAGCTCAAAAGTGCGTTGCACAAATTCCGCATCCTGCAACGCCGCCACCGCAGCGGCTTGCGCCACGCTGTTGACGTTAAACGGCTGGCGTACACGGTTGAGCATGTCAATGACTTGCGGGTTGCCCAGGGCATAACCGACGCGCAAACTTGCCAGCCCATATGCCTTTGAAAATGTTCGAGAAACCAACAAATTAGGGAATTCGGAAAGCCAGCTCACGCTGTCGTAACGGCAGCTTTCGGGTAGATATTCGTTATAGGCCTCGTCCAGCACCACCAAAATAGACTGCGGCAACAGGCTTAAAAATTCATGCAGCGCCTCGCCAGACAGGAATGTGCCCGTCGGATTGTTCGGGTTGGCGATAAAAATCAGCTTGGCCTGGTGCGCCACCGCTGCCATGCGCATGGCAGTCAAATCGTGGCCGTAATCCTGGGCTTTTACGCTGATGCCCGTCGCACCCACCGCTTGCGTTGCCAACGGATACACGGCAAACGCATGATCGGAATAGACCGCGCGGTCGCCCACCGTCAAAAAAGCGTGCGCCGTCAACTCCAGCACATCGTTCGAGCCGTTGCCCAACACCACCTGGTTGAGTGCTACGCCGTAGCGCTTGGTCAACGCATCTTTCAGCGCAAAACCGTTGCCGTCGGGATACAGGCTGATTTCATCCAGTGCGGCACGCGCAGCGGTCAGCGCACAGGGCGAAGCCCCCAGCGGATTCTCGTTCGAGGCCAGCTTGACGATGTCCATTACCCCGAGTTCCCGCTCCAGTTCGGAAATCGGTTTGCCGGGTTGATAAGGCGCAATCGCGCGGATATAACTTGGTGCCAGTTCAGAATAATTCATATCAGCCATCAAAGAATCAATCACGTCGCCCTTACAGCGGTTTACGCAATATCCAGTAAAGCTCACCCGGCCAGCTTGGGAACATCGCACCAAACCAAAGGTTGAAGCGCATCCACAGCTTGCTGTTTTCCAGGAAGAAGCCTTTCTTGCGCATGAAAAAAGCGCCCGTCAAAAATTCGACTTCCAGCCCGTTGGCCGCAGCCATGTCGCGCACGCGCTTGGGCGAGAACACGCTGACATGGCCAAACTTGCCCGCCGTCTTGCGTATCTTGTCTTCGCGGGATCGCGCAAAGCATTCGGGCGTGGAAGGGAAACCGCCGATCAAAATGCCGCCCGGCTTGAGGTGCGGGACAATTTTCGCAATCAACGCTTCCGGCTTGAACAAGTGTTCCAGCACATGCAGCAATATCATCACGTCATATTGCTTGTCATCGTTCAAGGCAAACTCCGGGCTTTCCAGGTCAACCTGATAGAACTGTTTATAGCCCAACGGTTTGAGAATGTCCTCGCGGATCAGCGCATCTACCGCATCCCAGCTTGCCAGCTCAACTTTGTCCGCGCCCAACGCTACAGCGGCATTCAGAAAACTGCGCATCTGCCCGACATCCACGCCGATTTCGCACACGTCCAGCGCGCCGTGACGCGCCGCTTCTTCGCGCAAAAAATGGAAGATAAACCAATACCTTGCCATCATGATCGGATAGTTGATATGACGCGCATAGACGGGAATGCCGTAATGATCGTTCTGGAAAGCCGGGTTGTTTTTAAGAAAATCAACGTCCCAACATAATTGCTTTATTGCCATATTAAAACCTCTGAAAAGTCGCCTACACCGCGACTGGATAGGAACCTAAAATTTTCATGAATGCGGCAGCCTGTTTGAGTTCGGCCAGAGCCGCTGCGACTTTGCTATCCGCCTGATGACCTTCGATGTCTACATAAAACACATACTCCCACAAGCCGGAGCGCGACGGGCGCGACTCGAACTTGGTCATGCTCACGCCGTGTTTCGCCAGCGGTTTCAGCAAATCGTGCACTGCACCGGGTTTGTTGCTGGCGGACAACACCAGCGAAGTCTTATCGTCACCGGACGGGGCAACCTGCTGCTTGCCCAGCACCAGAAAACGCGTGGTATTACGGGCATCGTCTTCGATATTTTCCACGCACACTTGCAAAGCAACATGCACCGCCGCCTGTTTCCCTGCAATCGCCGCACTGTGTGGATGTTCGGCGGCAAGGCGCGCCGCTTCCGCGTTGCTGGAGACGGGAATGCGAGCCGATCGGGGCAGGTTCACATTCAACCAGCCCTGACATTGCCCCAGCGACTGGGGGTGGGAATACACCGTCTGCACCGCCTGCAAATCACACCCCTGAGCCAGCAGGCATTGATGTATCGCCAGCATCACTTCGCCGCACACTTGCAGCCCGCTTTGCAGCAACAAATCCAGCGTGCGACCGATCGCGCCTTCGGTAGAATTTTCCACCGGCACCACGCCGTATTGCACCGCGCCGCTTTCCACCGCACGAAACACCTCATCTATGGTGGCGCACGACAGCCCTTGCACCGCACGGCCGAAACGCTTTAACGCCGCCGCCTCGGTAAACGTGCCTTCAGGCCCCAGGTAGGCGACCGACATCGGCGCTTCCAGCGCGCGGCACTGCGACATCACTTCGGTAAACAGCGCCGCGATAGCCGCGTTGCTCAACGGCCCAGCATTGGCAGCTTGCAGGCGGCGCACTACTTGCGCCTCGCGCTCGGGACGCAACACCACACCGTCTTCCTTGAGGTGGCCTATCTGCTGGGCGAGTGCTGCTCGGCGGTTGACGAGCGTCAACAACTCATCATCCAGACGGTTAATCTGCGCGCGAAACTGGTTCAATTGCTCGCTCATGGGACTTCTTTTAAGGGCAAATTGCGCACCATCAATACGCCTGGAATGGCGGCAATTTGGGCAATGATTGCATCGGGAACGGAGGTGTCGGTATCCACCAGCGTGTAGGCCATTTCGCCGCGCGACTTATTCATCATGGTGCGGATGTTGATACCCGCCTCCGCCAGCGTGGTGGAAATCTGCCCCAGCATATTAGGCACATTGGCGTTAGCGACCGCCAGACGGAAAGCCGATTCGCGCGGCATCGTAAGCATCGGAAAATTCACCGTATTAGTGATATTGCCGTGTTCCAGATACTCTCGCACCTGGTCCACCACCATCACCGCGCAGTTTTCTTCCGCTTCTTCGGTGGAAGCGCCCAGATGCGGCAAAGTCACCACATGCGCCTGCCCCTGCAACTTAGCCGAAGGAAAATCGCACACATAAGCGCGCAGGTGTTTTGCCTGTAAACCTGCCAGCACCGCATCGTTGTTCACGATACCTTCGCGTGAAAAATTCAGCAGCACGCTACCCGTCTTCATCGTCTGTACGCGCGCCTCGTTAATCAAGCCGCGCGTCGCATCCAGCAACGGCACATGCAGGGTGACAAAAT
>PEUR01000120.1 GCA_002780675.1 Gallionellales bacterium CG03_land_8_20_14_0_80_55_15
TCGTCGCCAGCCCACAACTGTCGCTGAGTTCGGGAGCGATCAAAGGCTGGGACAGGCGCAACGCTTTCTACTACCAGTTGCTGGCGGGATTGGCCAGGCATTACGATTTCGACATCGAGCAATCCTTCGAGAGTTTGCCGGATGCCATCCAGCAAGTGGTGCTGTACGGCAGCGGCAAACAGGAAATCGCCTTTCAGTACCTGAATGAGCGCGGCAAACCCATGCTGCGCGAACATGCGTTCGAGGGCATCGTCTCTAATCTGGAACGCCGCTACAAAGAGACCGATTCGCCTGCCGTGCGCGAGGAACTGTCGAAATATCTGAACAGTTGCACCTGCACGGAATGCAACGGCACGCGATTGCGCCTGGCAGCACGCCATGTACGGGTCGCGAACAAGAACCTCTATGAAATAAATAAATTACCATTAAATCAAGCACTTATATTTTTTCATCAATTAAGACTGCAAGGACAGAAACAGACGATTGCAGAAAAGATCGTGCATGAGATCGCCAGCCGCCTGACCTTTTTAAACAACGTCGGATTGAATTATCTGACGCTGGAACGTTCCGCCGAGACGCTTTCAGGTGGCGAAGCGCAGCGCATCCGGCTCGCCTCGCAGATAGGCTCAGGCCTCACCGGGGTGATGTATGTGCTGGACGAGCCTTCCATCGGCCTGCATCAACGCGATAACGACCGCTTGTTACAAACCTTGAAGAAGCTGCGCGACATGGGCAACAGCGTGATCGTGGTGGAACACGATGAAGACGCTATCCGCCACGCCGACTATGTGGTGGACATGGGTCCGGGTGCGGGCGAACACGGTGGGTGTGTCATCGCACAAGGCACGCCTGAAGCCATCTGCCGCGACAAACATTCGCTGACGGGAGATTATTTGACGGGTCGCCGCAGCATTCCGGTGCCAGAAATCAGGCGCCAGCCCAATCCCGAACGCATGTTGCAAATCAGCGGGGCCTCCGGTAACAACCTGAAATCAGTCACCCTGAACCTGCCCGTCGGCTTATTGACCTGCGTGACGGGCGTGTCGGGATCGGGCAAATCCACCCTGATCAACGACACGCTGTTTCCCGCCGTTTCGCAACACTTGTACCCTAGCGCCACCGAACCCGCTGCATTTGCCGAAATCAGCGGACTGGAGTTTTTCGACAAGGTGATCAACGTGGATCAAAGCCCGATCGGACGCACGCCGCGTTCCAATCCGGCCACTTACACCGGCCTGTTTACGCCGATACGCGACTTGTTCGCCGGTGTGCCCTCGGCACGCGAACGCGGCTATGGTCCTGGGCGCTTCTCGTTCAACGTCAAGGGTGGGCGCTGCGAATCCTGTCAGGGCGACGGCGTAATCAAGGTCGAAATGCACTTTATGCCCGACATTTATGTGCCTTGCGATGTCTGTCACGGGCAGCGCTACAACCGCGAGACGCTGGAGATTCAATACAAAGGCAAAAATATCCAGCAGATATTGGAGATGACGGTCGAGGCGGCGCACGAATTCTTTAAGGCCGTGCCGGTTCTCGCACGCAAACTGCAAACCCTGCTGGACGTAGGCTTAGGCTATATCACGCTGGGGCAATCAGCCACTACGCTGTCCGGCGGCGAGGCGCAGCGCGTCAAACTATCGCTGGAACTCTCCAAACGCGACACCGGACGCACGCTGTATATTTTGGACGAACCCACCACCGGACTGCATTTTCACGACATCGCGCAGTTGCTGCGCGTGATCCATAAACTGCGCGACCAGGGCAATACGCTGGTGGTGATCGAGCATAATCTGGATGTCATCAAAACCGCCGACTGGGTGATAGACCTGGGGCCCGAAGGCGGCAACGGCGGGGGACAAATCATCGCCGAAGGTACGCCCAAGGAAATTGCCGGCAATCCGCACAGCGTGACCGGAGCGTATTTGCAGCAGGTGCTGGCAAAATAGCGACCATGCAAATCCCCCGTCAAATGACCCTCCCGGATAGCGAAATCGAACTAAACGCGATACGCGCACAGGGCGCGGGCGGACAAAACGTCAACAAGGTCGCGACCGCCATCCACCTGCGCTTCGACATCAAAGCCTCGTCGCTGCCGGACGACACCAAGCAAAAGCTGCTGCAACTGAAAGACCGGCGCATCAGCCACGAAGGCATACTCATCCTCAAGGCGCAGCGCTATCGCACACAGAAAAAGAATCGTGCAGATGCGCTGGAACGGCTTATGGCGTTAATCGAAAGCGCCAGATTCTCGCCCAAACAAAGGAAGCCGACCAAACCCACCCGAAGCTCAAGAAAAAAACGCCTGGAAGGCAAAACCAGACGTGGGGAACTCAAAATACTGCGCGGCAAAAATACCGGAAGCGAATAGACCGGGTTGATAGCTGGCAACATCGTATCAAGCCCTCTGGCGCATACACTCTACCGCGCACCATGCGACCTACCGGGTTATTGACAGAGTGCTAACAAATCTCAAATAGCAACACCTTTTCCATCAAACACTCCCTCGAATAACACAGAGCTTAAATAACGTTCACCCGAATCGGGAAGAATGACAACAATAGTCTTGCCAGCATTCTCTGGCAGTTTGGCCAACCGCACCGCCACTGCAACCGCAGCCCCGCAAGAGATACCTGACAATATGCCTTCTTCTCTGGCCAGACGGCGCGCATAAAGCACCGCCTCTTCATTGCTGACCTGTTCGATCTTGTCTACCAATGACATATCCAGCGTATCGGGAACAAAACCAGCACCTATACCCTGAATTTTGTGCGGTCCTGGTTTAATGGCTTCCCCTGCGCGCGTTTGGGTAAGGACGGGGCTGGCAGATGGCTCGACTGCCACGGATATAATGGCTTTACCTTGAGTCTGTTTGATATAACGAGAAACACCGGTAATCGTGCCACCTGTACCTACACCAGATACGAAAATATCCACCTTCCCATCCGTATCATCCCAAATTTCCGGACCCGTCGTTTTCTCATGAATAGCAGGATTGGCGGGATTCTTAAATTGATGTAACAGCACATATTTGTCAGGGTCGGAGGCAGCTATCTCTTCCGCCTTACGAATGGCACCACTCATTCCCTTTGCACCTTCCGTAAGAACGAGCGTAGCACCAAACGCCAACAACAACTTGCGGCGCTCAACGCTCATCGTGTCCGGCATCGTCAGGGTGATGGGAATGCCACGAGCGGCTGCGACAAATGCAAGCGAGATACCGGTATTACCGCTGGTAGGTTCAACCAGATGTTTGCCAGGTCCCAGCAGTCCGCGGCGTCCCGCATCGGTAATCATCGCCGCACCGATACGACATTTGACAGAGTACGCGGGATTACGCCCCTCTATTTTGGCAAGAATCACGACAGGCGCACCATCCGCTATACGATTAAGTCGCACTAACGGTGTGTGCCCAATAGACAGTGAATTATCATCGAACCAGTTTGACATAAAACCTCCAGAGGTTAGTGTAATCAGCATTTACGCGACCACCAGATAACGGTAGAACGCGAAAATTCCGAGTGCATGATAGCAAAAAGCCGGACGTATCCGGCTTTTTGTTCAACTCTTAACAGAGAGCTCTTTATTCAGCATCTACCGCAATGGCATCAGCGGGGCGATCCATCAGTTCAACCAGCGCCATCGGAGCGTTATCTCCTTGACGAAAACCGAACTTCAGAACGCGCAAATAACCCCCGTTACGTGTTGCATAACGCGGGCCAAGCTCTTCAAACAACTTGACGACCATCTCACGATCACGCAAACGTGCAAATGCAAGGCGACGATTTGCAAGACTTGGTTTTTTACCCAAAGTCAGAATAGGTTCTGCAATACGGCGCAGTTCCTTAGCCTTAGGCAGAGTGGTTTTGATGACTTCATGACGCAATAGTGAAACAGTCATGTTGCGGAACATCGCAAGACGGTGACTGCTGGTACGGTTGAGTTTTCTTAAACCTAAACGGTGACGCATAATTTGCCTCTCTTAACTTCTGTTATCCACTCTTCAAAGCGGACTTATGTTATTCCACTGCTTAAAGCGGACTTCTTGTTTATCGAGCCGCTTAAGCAGCAGCAACTGGCCAGTTTTCCAGTTTCATGCCCAGCGACAAATTGTGCTCAGCAAGAACCTGTTTAATTTCATTCAAGGACTTGCGACCCAGATTAGGGGTACGCAAAAGATCATTTTCAGAATACTGAATCAAATCGCCAATGTAATGGATACTTTGCGCCTTGAGACAGTTAGATGAACGTGGAGTCAACTCAAGCTCGTCTACCGGCCGCAACAAAATAGGATCAACTTGCGGCACATGCTCTTTCTCAATTACCGGTTCAGCACCTTCAAGCGCTGCAAACACGGAGAATTGATCAACGAGAATGCGAGCTGCATTTCGAATCGCTTGCTCTGGATCTATTGCGCCATTGGTTTCAATGTTCATAATCAGTTTATCCAGATCAGTGCGCTGTTCAACACGCGCACTCTCAACGGCATAACTGACACGACTCACCGGACTAAAAGATGCATCCAATGCAATGTGACCTACTGCGCGCGTTTCATTCGGCAATTGGCGAGATATTGAAGAAACATAACCACGACCTTGTTCGACTTTAATCTGCATGTCCAGCTTACCGCCGGCAGTCAAATGCGCAATCACATGATCAGGATTCAAAACTTCAACTTCAGCATTGCTGGAGATATCAGCAGCGGTGACAACACATGGACCATCCTTCTTAAGAGCAAGGACAACCTCTTTAATGCCATGCAAACGCAAAACAACACCTTTGAGGTTCAACAAAATATCAACGACATCTTCCTGCACGCCATCAATTGTCGCGTATTCATGCAATACGCCCGACATCATCACTTCAGTGGGCGCGGCACCAGCCATGGAAGACAGCAAAATACGACGCAAAGCATTGCCCAAAGTATGTCCAAAACCGCGTTCAAATGGCTCCATTACCACTTTAGCTTGGGTGTCGGATATCTTTTGAACGTCAATTATGCGTGGCTTCAAAAAATCATTGTTATACATAAGCTACTCCGCGTGGATTACTTGGAATACAACTCAACCACGAGATGCTCGTTGATGGTTGCAGGCAGTTCAGCACGTTGTGGGTTGGCCTTAAACACACCCTTGAATGCCTTCGTGTCCATTTCAAGCCACTCAGGGAAGCCACGTTGCTCAGCAGCAGCAATTGCTGCCTTGATACGCAACTGCGACTTGCTTTTTTCAGCCACTTCAACAACGTCACCAGGACGCACCAAGTAAGAGGGTATATTGACGCGCTTACCATTTACCAAAAGACTATTGTGACGCACGATTTGACGCGCTTCGGCACGTGACGCGCCAAAACCCATCCGGTAGGACACATTATCCAAACGCGCTTCCAGCAACTGAAGCAAAGATTCACCAGTGATACCACGCGAAGCCTCTGCTTTTTTATAGGTAAGACGGAACTGACGTTCAAGCACGCCGTAAATACGACGGACTTTTTGTTTTTCACGCAACTGACCACCGTATTCAGACAGACGGGTATTTCTTCTTTGCCCATGCTGACCAGGCGGATATGCCCTACGCTCTACAGCACATTTGTCAGTAAAGCACTTTTCGCCTTTCAAAAACAACTTCTCGCCTTCACGGCGGCATTTGCGGCATTTTGCATCAAGATTTCTAGCCAAGATCAACTCCCAATAAATTAGATACGACGCTTTTTCGGTGGACGGCAACCGTTATGCGGCACCGGCGTAATATCGGAAATGCTTGTGATCTTAAAACCAGCTGCATTCAATGCACGGACTGTAGACTCACGACCCGGACCCGGGCCTTTGATTCGCACTTCAAGATTTTTAACGCCACATTCGGCCGCAGACTTGGCAACAACTTCAGCAGCAACTTGAGCTGCAAAAGGGGTACTTTTACGCGAACCCTTAAAACCGTTCGCACCACTGGTAGACCAAGCCAAGGCGTTACCTTGACGGTCAGTAATGGTTACAATCGTGTTATTGAAAGAAGCATGAACATGTGCAATGCCTTCAGCTACATTCTTTTTTACTTTTTTGCGCACTTTCGTGCTTGGCTTAGCCATAATAAAATCCTCTAATGCGTTAAAGCAAACTTACTTTTTGGCGCCTGCAATCGCTTTACGCGGACCCTTGCGAGTACGAGCATTGGTGCGAGTACGTTGACCGCGACAAGGAAGACCACGACGATGACGCAGGCCACGATAGCAACCCAAATCCATCAGACGCTTGATGTTCATTGTCGTTTCACGACGCAGATCACCTTCTACTGTGAATTTAGCGACTTCCTCACGCAGCTTTTCAACTTCTGCATCAGTCAGGTCTTTCATCTTGGTACTGGGGTTAATTCCAGCTGAAGCGCAAATACCTTGCGAAAGAATACGTCCGATACCATAAATTGCAGTTAAAGCAATAACAGTATGTTGATGGTTTGGGATATTTACCCCTGCAATACGTGCCATGCAGCTATCCTATCATTAAATAAAAAATTATATCACCAACTACAAAGTTAAACAATTAACCTTGACGTTGCTTATGACGCGGTTCAATGCAAATAACACGAACAACACGTTTACGAATAACAATTCTGCAGTTACGGCAGATCCTTTTTACTGATGCTTGAACTCTCATTTACTTCTCCTAACTTGGTTAATTATTTAGCGCGGAAAACAATTCGCGCTCGACTCAAATCATAGGGAGTTAAATCAACTGTTACTTTATCGCCAGGCAAAATACGGATGTAGTGCATACGCATTTTTCCGGAAATATGACCTAATACCTCATGACCATTTTCCAATTTAACTCGAAATGTCGCGTTTGGTAACGACTCCAGGATCTCTCCTTGCATCTGAATTGCATCTTCTTTTGCCATTAGCGCGACAACCCACCTTTAAAATTTGCTTTCTTTAACAAGCTCTCATACTGATTTGTCATGAGGTAAGACTGTACTTGTGCCATGAAGTCCATTGTGACAACGACTAGAATCAACAATGAAGTACCTCCAAAATAGAAAGGAACATTCCACTTCACAACTAAAAATTCAGGCAACAAGCAGACTAGAGTAATGTAAACCGCTCCAACCATAGTCAGTCGCAACATGATTTTTTCAACATATTTTGCGGTTTGATCGCCAGGACGAATACCAGGTAAAAATGCACCACTTTTTTTCAAATTATCAGCTGTTTCTTTAGGGCTGAACACCAGCGCCGTATAGAAAAAACAGAAGAATAGAATCGCAGCCGCATAAGTCAACACATAAATTGGCTGGCCTGGAGAAAGCATCTGACTAACATCTTTGAGCCAACCCATTCCTTCAGAATTTCCAAACCATCCAGCAATCGTAGCTGGAAACAAAATCATACTTGATGCAAAAATCGGTGGTATCACACCAGCCATATTTAACTTAAGGGGCAGATGTGAGCTTTGCCCACCATAAACCTTGTTACCTACCTGACGCTTAGCGTAATTTACCAAAATTTTTCTCTGACCACGTTCAACAAACACAACCAAAGCGGTCACAGCAATTGCACCAAAAAACAAAAACAAAACTAATGGAATCGAAAAAGCGCCTGTACGAGCCAACTCAAGTGTTCCACCGATCGCATTAGGCAAACCAGCAGCAATACCGGCAAAAATAATCAACGAGATCCCATTTCCCAAACCTCGTTCGGTAATCTGCTCACCAAGCCACATTAAAAACATGGTGCCCGTTACCAACGTGATCATAGTGGTAACTTGGAACATCCCACCGGGAGTCAACACAAGACCTGGCTGTGCTTGCAACGCAATCGAAATACCGAATGACTGAAAAAAAGCCAACCCTAGTGTGCCGTAACGAGTGTACTGGGTAATCTTGCGTCGCCCAGCTTCGCCCTCTTTTTTCAACTGCTCAAGCTGTGGCACAGCAATCGTGGCCAATTGCATGATAATGGAGGCAGAAATGTAAGGCATGATCCCCAATGCAAAAAGCGTAAAGCGCGATAATGCACCACCGGAAAACATGTTAAACATGCCCAAGATACCATTTTTCTGGGTCTTGAACAGATCTGCCAACACTTGAGGATCAATACCAGGAACGGGGATGTGAGCACCAATACGAAAGACAACCAAAGCACCCAGCAAAAACCACAAGCGGGTACTAAGATCACCGTATTTTGCCTTGGGCAATTTCTTAGCAGCTAATGTCACAGATAGTCTTCTTACTCAGAAATGCTACCGCCAGCGGATTCAATCGCTGCACGTGCACCTTTAGTAACCTGCAAACCACTTAACGTAACTGCCCGGCTGATTTCGCCGAC
>PEUR01000201.1 GCA_002780675.1 Gallionellales bacterium CG03_land_8_20_14_0_80_55_15
GTCTGCCGCGCAATACCGATACCGTCACCCTGCGCCGTGAATCATGGCAAGTACCTGATTCAATTGGATTTGGTGAGCATAGGCTGGTGCCGCTTAGGGCTGGAGAGGCGATGCAGTGGAAGTTGCCAGGCTGAACGCATATACTTTATCCAACAATTATGTAGTAACATTAACGCATGGATATTCGTTTTGAATGGGATGAGGCGAAAGCTCGCAGCAATCTCACCAAGCATCACGTCAGTTTTGAGAACGCAGCCCGTGCATTTCTTGATCCGCTGGCACTGACGTACCAGGATCGTATTGAGAAGGGCGAATATCGCTGGCAAACGCTGGGCGTAGTTGATGGCTACTTGCTGTTATTGGTAGCACACACCGTACAGCATGACGAAAAGCGTGAAGTGATCGAGATTATTTCAGCACGCAGAGCTGATAAAAAGGAGCGAATACATTATGAAGAAAACCGTTAAGTTCACCCTGGATGCCGCCAATCCGCCGCCGCTCACTGAGGCGCAACAAGCTGAAATGAAAGCGTTAGCCAGTATGGCGGAGAAGGAGATTGATTTTACTGACATTCCAGAACTGACCGATGCGTTCTGGAAAAATGCAGTGCAAAATCCTTATTACCGCCCTACTAAAACCTCCACAACCGTCCGCGTTGATTCTGATGTGTTGGCATGGTTAAAGTCTCAGGGAAAAGGCTATCAGACTCGTATCAATGAAATTCTTCGTGCGGCCATGCTTCGAGAAATCAAACACTAATGCCGTTGTACCCATTATTCTTTGTGAGTCGTGGTGTAATAAGGATTGAGTAGTTACAGTGTGTGAGATTTGAGAAACTAAACATATTTTTGGAGCATCGCCATGAATACCCTCGAGATTCGCCCAGAGTTGAAAATTCAGCTCGATCATTTGGCGGCAGAAAGCCATCGCAGTGAAGGCGATTTGGCAAATGAAGCTGTTGTACTCTATCTTGCCCAGCAACGCCGCATCACTGCGCGCATTCAGGAAGGTTGGGCACAGGCGAAACGAGGTGAGTTTGTTTCGGATGAGGAAATGGAAATATTTTTTGCGCGCTACACAGAGCCGCAGGTGTGAAGCTGCGCTATACACCGCGAGCAAGGTTAGATTTCGTGGAGATTCACGATTACATCGCGCAGGAAAATCCACACGCGGCAAGGCGGGTGATTGCGATCATTCGTAAATCGGCAGAGGTGTTATTGCTCAATCCTTTGGTTGGTCGAGCAGGGCGGGTGGGCGGCACTCGTGAGCTGACTGTCGGGCGCTTTCCCCTTTTGCTGGCGTATCGAATTGATGCGAATGAAGTACAGATTTTGTCAGTGATACACACGGCCAGATTGTGGCCAGAAAGTTTCTGATTACCATGTCACTTGCACCCTATCTGCAAACATCGCCTATCCTCGGCAACCACGTCTATCTGCATCCTTCCTGCCAAGTTATCGGCGATGTGACGCTGGGGGACGACAGTTCTATCTGGTGTAACGCGGTGTTGCGCGGCGATGTGAATCGAATCTCAATCGGGCGCGGGACGAACGTGCAGGATTTGAGCATGGGCCATGTGTCGCACAAGACGGCGGATAAGCCGGAGGGTTCACCGCTGATTATCGGTGACTATGTGACGGTGGGGCATTCGGTCATCCTGCACGGCTGCACCATCGGCAACGAATGTCTGATCGGCATGGGTTCCATCATCATGGACGATGTGGTGATTCCCGACCGCGTGATGATAGGGGCAGGCAGTCTGGTGTCGCCGGGCAAGCTGCTGCAAGGCGGGATGCTGTACATGGGCAGACCCGCCAAGGCGGTGCGGGCGTTGACTGTCGAGGAGATCGCCTATCTGCGCTATTCTGCCGAGCATTACATTCGCGTGAAGAATAATTATCTAAAAACCGAGTAAATTGAAAGTGTTAGCAATGATTAACCTGGAAGAAGTGAACCGCGCCAAACTCAATCTGGAAACCGCGCAAATGGCGTGGCGCGAGATGCAACGCTATTTTGCCAGCGGTGCAGTGCTGTATGTCTCACCCGAACTGGATTTGGTCGAGACGGCTTACCAGATGTCGGTGGACAACGCCGCGCTCATCGGGCAATGGATGGCGGCAGCTCAGTTCGGCAAAGTCACGGACGAACAGGCAAAAACCTGGTGGAAAAAGGACGCGCAGTTGTGGACGGTGGTCGTCAGCCCGTGGGTGCTGGTGCAACCCGTGGGTTCGGAAGTTTAATGGAGGTGAGTAACATGGCGGCACACGGCTGGTTTTACTGGGCAATTCTTTCGGCTGTATTCGCCGCGATGACCGCGATTTTCGCCAAACTCGGCTTGCAAGGTGTGAATTCGGATTTCGCCACGCTGATCCGAACTTTCGTGATTCTGCTGGTGTTGTCGGGCTTCGTGTATTTCACCGGAAGGTGGAGCGATCCTTTCGCTCTGAGCCAAAAAACCTGGCTGTTTCTGTCGTTGTCGGCACTCGCCACGGGCGCATCCTGGGTGTGCTACTTCCGCGCCTTGCAGCTGGGCGAAGCGTCCAAGGTCTCGCCGGTGGATAAATTCAGCGTGGTGCTGGTCGCGCTGTTCGCCGTGATATTCCTGAACGAGCGCCCCAGTCTGCGCGAATGGCTGGGGATTTTGCTGGTGACGGCGGGTGTGGTGGTGCTAAGTTTCAGACGATAAGCGCAACACTTACCCGATTGCGATACGGTTTTTCTTCAGCATAGCCTCGATCTGCTCGCACAGGGTTTTGAGTATTTTGATGCGGGCGAAGTCTTTGTCGTTGGCTTCCACCAGCGTCCACGGCGCAATTTTAGTGCTGGTTCTATCTACCATGTCGGAGACGGCCTGTTCGTATTCGTCCCATTTCTCGCGGTTGCGCCAGTCATCTGCGGTTATCTTGTAGTTTTTGAAGGGAACGGCTTCACGCTCCTTGAAACGTTTGAGTTGTTCTTCTTTGCTGATGGACAGCCAGAATTTGACAACGATAATGTTGTGGCGCACCAGTTGCGCCTCAAAATCGTTGATCTCACTGTAAGCGCGCATCCAGTCGGCTTCGGAGCAGAATTTTTCTACGCGTTCTACCAGCACCCGGCCATACCATGAGCGGTCAAAGATCGTCACCCGTCCTCGCCGGGGGATGTGCCGCCAGAACCGCCAGAGATAGGGTTGCGCGCGCTCTTCCTCGGTGGGGGCGGCGACTGGGATGATGTTGAAGTAGCGTGCGTCCAATGCTCCCGTGACGCGGCGGATCGCGCCGCCTTTTCCGGCGGCATCATTGCCCTCGAATACCACAATGACAGAGTATTTCTTGAATGGCTTAGTCCGGGTTAGCAGTGCCAGCTTGCCCTGATATTTCTCAAGTGCTTTTTCAAATTCATTTTTGCCAATTTTATGGGTGAGATCGAGCGTTTTGAGGATATTCAGATGATCAATCGAAGGAAGTAAAGGGGGTGCGACCGTCGTGTCAGCGGGCAGTTTATCGGCTTCGTCCAAGCGTTTGCGCAACGCGGCCAGCAGCATTCTGCCGACCGTCAGATTGCGGTAATACGTGTCGAAACCTTCAACAATAATCCAGGGGGATTGGGCAGTGCTGGTATGGCGGATAACGCTTTCGTGGACGGCGCTGAATTTGTCGTAAAGTTTGTAATGACTCCAGTCGCGTTTAGTGACGCGCCAGCGGGTTTTAGGGGTATTTTCCAGTCCTTTTAGCCGATTATGTTGTTTTTCTTTGGAGAGATGCAGCCAGAACTTGATAATCAGCGCGCCTTCGCTGATCAACATGTTCTCCATGCGTTTGGCGCGTTCCAGGCTTTGATCCAGGTCGGCGCTGCTCATGCGACCATGCACACGATCAATAATCGGCCAGGTATACCAGGAACCGAGGAAGATGCCGATTTTGCCTTTGGGCGGGAGTTCACGCCAGAAACGCCACATCATCGGGCGATCCCGTTCTTCGTCGGACGGTTTGCCCATGCCATGGGTCTGCAGGAAACGCGGATCCATCCATTCATTGAGCAGATTGACGGTTTCGCCCCGCCCCGCGCCATCCAGTCCGCTAACCAGAATGATGACCGGAAATTTCGCCGTTTTAGCCAGATCTATTTGCGCTTGCAGCAAGGCCTCGCGCAGTTTGGGAACTTCCTTGTCATAAGTTGCCTGGTCTATCTTGTGACCGAGTTCGGCAGATTCAAACATGGCATTCTCCCTGAGATTAACGCGCTTTTCACAAAAAATCGGGTGCGATTACCAGCCGCAAGGTGGTGTCGTTTGAACCTGCATTTCGGCTGAACCACCATAGCGCGCTTTTTTTGATGCGTAGCGACACCTGTCCACTCCCCAGCAGTGTTGCGGCGACTGAGCCCAGGGTGGGCTGATGGCCGACCACCAGCACCGTACCCATCATGTTGGGCCAGCGTACTGCCTGTAATACGGCGTGAACTGAAGCGCCCGGTGCGATTGCGGGCGTGAGGGTGAATTGGTCTGTGAGTGCGGCGGCGGTTTGCTGTGCGCGCAACGCGGGACTGACCAGTATGCGGGTGTCAGCGGGTAGATGCTGGCGCAGAAAGGCGGCAGCCTGCTCGGCCTGCTTGCGCCCTTTTGCGGTTAATTCCCGGGAAAGATCGTTTATGCCATCTTCGGCTTCGGCGTGCCGCCACAAAATTAGCTCCATCATGACCTCCAAATATTACAATTTCAGGTTGAGAATATACCGTATATACTGTTTACCGCTATTTTAATTCTCGGAGACTGTCATGAAAAGCAAAAAATCAGCAGTAAAATCAACGGTATCAACAGCTAAAAAAATATCAGCCAAGGTCGCAGAGGCCGCTGTTCAGCCAGTAGCGGTTGCCGCCCAGCCAGTGGTAAAAAAGCCTGTTGCCAAGAAAACAGCACCCGCAGTAGCTAAAGCAGCACCATCAGCAGCCAAAGAGATAAAAGTTGCAAAACAACCTAAAGCTGAAAAAAAGCCAAAACTGAAAGTTGTGCGCGACAGCTTTACCATGCCGCAAAACGAATATCAGAAGATCGCTGAAATCAAGGCCTTATGCCTGAAGGGTGATTTGCATGTTAAAAAGAGCGAAATCCTGCGCGCGGGTTTGCAAGCACTGTCCGCAATGGGCGTTGAGCAAATGAGCCTCGTGTTAAAGGGTCTGGAAAAAATCAAGACGGGTCGCCCAAACAAGCATTAACGGCATGGCCATTACCCCTGCGAAAGCGACAAAATCGAATAAATCAGTATCTCCCTGGAAACCGCCGTTTTTAGGTTAAAAGACGGGATTCAACAGGCAATTACCTTAAAACAGGTATTTTACCTTGCGAGGCGAGTTGTTTTAGCAGCTCGCCTTGCGCGCATTTGCGTACCGCACGGCGCGGCAGTTTTCGGTGATACTGGCCTGCGCCGTTCATTTCCCATGCCTGGCAATTGTCCTGCAAGTAGGCTTTTAGCCCCTCATCCAGTACGCGTTTTTTGAGCTTTGCGTTGAGGATGGGGAAGCACGCCTCGATGCGCCGGAAAAAATTTCTGTCCATCCAGTCTGCGCTGGCCAGATAAACATCATGTTTTAAGTCGTTGCGGAAATAGAAGATGCGGGTGTGCTCCAGAAAACGTCCGATGATGGAGCGCACGCGGATATTCTCGGATAGTCCGGCTACGCCGGGTCGTAGTGCACACACCCCGCGCACGATTAAATCTACTTTCACCCCCGCCTGCGAAGCCTCGTACAACGCAGTGATGGTTTGCGGTTCGAGCAGGGCATTCATCTTGGCGATGATGTGCGCGCGCTTGCCCGCCTTGGCAAGCGATGTCTCGTTTTTGATGGCGCGCAGCACTTCGCTGTGCATCGAGAAGGGCGATTGCCACAAGTGATTGAGTTTGCGCGCTTTGCCGAGGCCGGTGAGCTGGCTGAACATTTCGTTCACGTCGGCGCAGATTTCCTCGTTGCTGGTGAACAAACCAAAATCGGTATAAAGCCGCGCGGTGCGCGGATGATAATTGCCCGTGCCGAGGTGTACATAACGGCGCAGCTTGCCGTCTTCACGGCGTACCACCATCAGCATCTTGGCATGGGTTTTGTGACCCACCACGCCATATACCACATGCGCGCCGACTTCTTCCAGACGGGTCGCCCAGTTGATATTGGCTTCCTCGTCGAAGCGTGCCAGTAATTCGACCACCACGGTGACTTCCGTGCCATGCCGAGCTGCGTTGACCAGTGCTTCCATCAGTGCCGAGTCGGTGCCGGTGCGATACACGGTCTGTTTGATGGCAACCACGTTCGGGTCGCTCGCTGCCTGCTGGATAAAATCAATCACCGGGCGGAAAGATTGGTAGGGGTGATGCAAGAGTATGTCACCCTTGCGGATCACCTTGAACATATCCGCGCCCTTCTTTTGCAAAACCAACGGCACGCCCGGCACAAAGGCGGGGAATTTCAGGTCATCTCGATCTACCATGCCGGGAATTTCCATGAGGCGAACCAGATTGACCGGGCCATGCACGCGAAATACATCGTTGGCGGTCAGTTTGAATTCACGTCGCAAGAGTTCCTCTACTTCGGGCGAGCAATTGTCGGCGATTTCCAGGCGCACGGCATCGCCGAAATTGCGTTGCGGCAATTCGCCTTGCAGGCTTAGGCGCAGGTTCTTGACCTCTTCCTCATCCACGAACAGATTGCTGTTGCGCGTGGCGCGGAACTGGTAACAGCCCAGCACTTCCATGCCACTGAACAGTTCGTCCACATGCGCGTGCATGATCGAAGACAGAAACACGAAACCATGTTCGCAACCGCTGATTTCACGGGGTATGGGAATGGTGCGCGGCAACACGCGTGGCGCTTGCACGATGGCGCGGGCGGAATTGCGCCCGAACGCATCGCGGCCTTGCAGTTCCACGGCGAAGTTCAGGCTCTTGTTGAGTACGCGCGGAAAGGGATGCGCGGGGTCGAGACCGATAGGGGTCAGCACCGGCATCACTTCGCGGAAGAAATAATCCTTTACCCAGGCCTGCTGGGCCTCACTCCAGTGCGTGCGGCGCAAAAACTTGATGCCTTGCGCGGCTAGCGCGGGGGTGAGCTTTTCGTTGAATAGCTGATATTGCCGCTTGATCAGTTGATGCGCCTGTTCGCGCACCAGGTTGAGGGTTTGTATGGCCGTCATGCCATCGGCATTGGTGGTGAGGCCGCCGTGCTTGATTTGTTCCATCAATCCGGCCACGCGCACCTCAAAAAATTCATCGAGATTGCTGCTGACGATACACAAGTATTTCAGCCGTTCCAGCAGAGGGATGGTGTCATCCTCCGCCTGCGCGAACACGCGGAGGTTGAATTCGAGTAGCGCGACTTCCCGGTTGAGGAATTGCAGCGGTGGAAAGGTGTTGGGCAAGAGGTGATACCTTAGTGTTTGGGCGGAACGTAACCTTCAGGCATTTGCGTCGTTTCGCCGAAAAAGTAGTTTTCCATCTGTGCCGCCAGATATTTGCGCGCCGCCAGATCGGCCAGATTGAGGCGATTTTCGTTCACCAGCATGGTCTGGAATTTGATCCAGCCCTGCCAGGCTTCCTTTGAGACATTTTCAAATATCCGCTGTCCCAAAGGACCCGGATAAGTCAGGCGCTCCAATCCTTCCGCTTCGCGCCCCAATTTGATGCAGTTGACCATTCTTGTCATGTGTATTTCTCCGTGAGATTGATTGTGCGCCGCAATTATGACACCACTGTGACAGCGCGATGAAATTTTTTGGCATGACGCGCTGCAAGCCAATGAATACAAGGGGTGCGACAAAATGCCGCAGGGACGATACATCAGGATTCGTTAATATCGCAATCCGCCCTATTTTTTACATGGAGATTCAGATGAAACTGAAACGTATTACTGTTTGTCTCGCGCTGGCATTCGCGCCCAGTGCTTTTGCCGCTGAACCCCCCACCCTGCCAGAAGTGGAGGTTACCGCAGAAAAACTGCAACCTTTATCCGCGCCGAACAGCACAGGTTTGGACAAAAATAATTTACGGCATTTGCGTAGTGTGACCAGCGACTCGGCTAGTTTGATGCGCGATGTGCCTGGCGTGAGCCTCAACGGAGCGGGCGGCGTGTCCAGCTTGCCCTCCATTCATGGCCTTGCCGATGATAGGCTGCGCGTTAAGGTAGATGGCATGGATTTAATCGCCTCTTGCCCCAATCATATGAACCCACCCATGTCGTATATTGACCCCAGCAATGTCGGTGCATTAAAGGTTTATGCGGGACTTTCTCCCGTCAGCACGGGTGGTGACAGTATCGGTGGCACGGTGCTCGTCTCCTCACCAGACCCCGTATTTGCCGCAGCGGGTGAGGGTCATCTCCTCAAAGGAGAAGTGGGGGCTTTTCTGCGCAGCAACAACAGTGCTAAAGGCGCGAATTTATCCGCCACTATCGCGAGTGAGTCGCTCAGTCTGAGCTACAACGGCTCGGTCAGCGAAGCCAAT
>PEUR01000133.1 GCA_002780675.1 Gallionellales bacterium CG03_land_8_20_14_0_80_55_15
ACGTGATGTACAACGAGGAAAAATTGCAGCAGTGGGTGGCGTACCTGAGCAGGTGCGATCTGCCTGTGATGAAGCAGACCGCGCGCGATCTGGCGACACTGCATGATAACGAACGCAGGCTCACCACACGTCTGCTCAGCGAGGTGATTTCGCGTGATCCGCTGATGGTGGTCAAGCTGCTGCGCTATTTTCATCAGCACAAGGGCGGCGCACAGACGGTTGAAATGATTCAGGTCGAGCAGACCTTGCGCATGTTAGGCATTGAATCTTTCTTCGAGCATGTCGCGCCGCAACCGCTGATCGAGGACATGTTGCTTAAAGCTCAGCCCGCCGCGATCGCGCCCGTTTTGCGTGTCATACATCGCTCGCGGCTTGCCGCCGATTATGCCTATGACTGGGCGGTACGGCTGCATGACTTGCACTTTGCAGCGCTGGGTATTGCAGCGCTGTTGCATGGCACTGCCGAAATACTCGCGTGGTGTTTTGCGCCCAAATCCATGCTGAAAATACATGACATTCAGCAGCGTGACAGGACGTTGCGCAGCCATGAAGTCCAGCAGCAAGTGCTGGGTTTTCCCTTGTCTGCACTGCAACTGGCGCTGGCTGCGGAATGGTCGCTACCCGAGTTGAAAATGAGTGTGGCAGATGAAGCTGCCGAGAACCAGACGCGGATGCTCAACGTGGTGCTGGCGGTGAATCTGGCCAGGCATTCGGCCCACGGTTGGGACGACGCAGCACTGCAAGACGATTACAGGCAAATCGGCAGGTTGCTGCGCATTCCGCCCGAACAGCTGCCTGGCATGTTCAAGCATCCCTGAAGCTGTCAGGAGTCTGTCGGACTTGAAGTGAACAGGAAGGTTTGTCGTTTTTTAATGATTGTATTAAAATCATTAAAAATCAAATACTTATTAGCCTACCCGACCAATGCCGTAGTACTCGAATCCCAAAGCCTTGATGTCGGCTGGCTCGAACAAGTTGCGTCCGTCAAAGATGACCGGTGTTTTCAGGCGCGCCTTGATGATGCTGAAATCGGGGCTTTTGAAGGCTTTCCATTCCGTCACGATAACCAGTGCATCGGCATCTTGCAGTGCATCCTTGGAATTGTCGGAAAAGCTCAGGTCGGCGCGGTCTCCGTAGAGGTGCCTGGTTTCCTGCATGGCAACCGGATCAAAGGCGGTAACCGTCGCGCCCATCGCCCAGAGACCTTCCATCAGTACCCGGCTGCTGGCTTCGCGCATGTCATCCGTGCCGGGCTTGAAAGCCAGCCCCCACAAGGCGAAGTGTTTGCCCTTGAGGTCGGTGCCGAAGCGCTTGGTAATCTTGTCGAGCAGCACCGATTTTTGCGCATTATTGACGCTTTCCACCGCCTCCAGCACCTTTAGCGGCAAGCCGTGTTCTGCGCTAGTGCGTTGCAAGGCGCGCACATCCTTGGGGAAACAGGAACCGCCGTAGCCGCAACCGGCGTAAAGAAAGCTATAGCCGATGCGCTGGTCGGAGCCGATGCCCTTGCGCACATGCTCGATGTCCGCGCCGACGCGTTCAGCCAGATTCGCCAGTTCGTTCATGAACGAGATGCGGGTCGCCAACATGGCATTGGCGGCATACTTGGTCAGTTCGGCAG
Source organism: Gallionellales bacterium CG03_land_8_20_14_0_80_55_15 (assembly GCA_002780675.1). Classification (GTDB taxonomy): domain Bacteria; phylum Pseudomonadota; class Gammaproteobacteria; order Burkholderiales; family Gallionellaceae; genus Gallionella. Next base: position 1,622 of record PEUR01000133.1, read on the forward strand.
ACTTGATGTCCATGACAATCAGGCGTTCGTGATTGCGCTGAAAAGGCGCATACATGTCACGCATAACCTTGATGGCGGCTTCGTCATTTGCGCCGATCACGATACGGTCAGGGCGGTTGAAGTCGTCAATCGCTGCGCCCTCCTTGAGAAACTCTGGATTGGAAACGATGGAAAAGCCAGGATCGCGGAATGAGGATTGAGGGTCGAGGGCGCGTTTGTCCAATTCCGCCTGTACCGCCAGTCTGACCTTATCCGCCGTACCGACAGGCACAGTGGATTTATCCACGATGACTTTGTATTCAGTCATATGGCGCGCAATGTTGCGCGCTGCCGCGATAACGTATTGCAAATCCGCCGAGCCGTCCTCTTCGGAAGGCGTACCCACCGCGATCATTTGCACCAGACCATGCGCCACGCTGGCGGCAATATCGGTGGTAAAACGCAGACGGCCTACGGCCATGTTGCGCTTGATGACTTCGTCCAGACCGGGTTCATAAATAGGCGATCCGCCGTTATTCAGAATTTCGATCTTGCGCGGGTCAACATCCAGACAGATTACGTCATTACCCAAATCTGCCAGACATGCGCCTGACACCAAACCGACATAGCCGGAACCAATAACAGTGATTTTCATTGCGGGAATCTTTCAATAAACAAGGCGCGCATTATGCCGCAGAACAACTCAATCCGTCAGTAGTTGCTTGCAGTCAATAAATTTATGGGCCAAAAATCAGCCTGATTTGGCGGTCGGCGCGGGGGGTGTTAGGAGAGGTCATGCGGTCTTGAAAATAGAATCTGGCGATACGCAAAAGTTTTTAAAATTTCTCTTGACCGACCTTTTTACCCTCTATACAATGCGCACCTCTTCATTCCCTGATAGCTCAGTTGGTAGAGCGACGGACTGTTAATCCGCAGGTCCCTGGTTCGAGTCCAGGTCGGGGAGCCAGACAGATAAAGCCTTGCAGCGATGCAAGGCTTTTTTCTATTCTGCTCAATGGGGCACTGGCGGGGCATCCTCGAAAAAATACTCATCTCAGTTGCGTCCCATTCTGATTTCACCACAAACAGTTGTACCGCTCATTCCATATAAATAATCTCGTCGTTGCCTTGAACCGTGCGCGCCACATTTTTTGCGTTTGGTGTTTGAAGCCGTCGCACTAATCATGCCGAAATTTGCCCCTTATTGACCCAATAATTTTTTTTAAAATTTTATTATTTTATTTTCATTGTGTTAACAAACTAGACCGTAAGATTTTAAATCCGTCGTTGTAATTTTTCCAACTTCGGAGTAAAGTCCGCGCAAGTATTCTCACGCGCTCAAAACGGGGTAATCATGGCAAGTATCGAAAAACGCAAAAACGATGATGGCGCGACAAGCTACCGGGTGAAAATTCGTTTGAAGGGATATCCGCCTGAAAGCGCGACATTCTCGCGACTGACTGACGCGAGAGAGTGGATTCAAAAAACCGAGGCCGATATGAAAGCGGGGCGACACTTCGGTGCAAGTAAACGGCACACATTGAATGAGCTGATTGATGCATACGAGAAGAGTGCTCAGCATATCGCGCTGAAATCTGCCAAGGATATGAGGGCGCGGTTGACATGGTGGCGCAATCGGCATGGTGAGAAGTTGTTGCAGGAAATTACGCCCTCTTTGGTTGCACAAGGGCGTGATGCCTTGACTACAGAATTTGTGACTGTCCGTCGCCGTGGCGATGATGGGACTGTGTCGCGAGTGCCGCTTGAGAGGAAACGTAGCGGTGCCACTGCTAATCGTTCTCTGGCTGCACTGTCCAGCGTCTGTACCTATGGTATTAAGGAGCTGGGTTGGCTTGAAATTAACCCAGTGGAACGGATTACAAAGCCGAAGGAAAGCAAAGGTCGTGTGAGATTTTTGGATGACAACGAGTTGCCACGCTTTTTAGCTGCTTGCCGCAAGCAAAAAGACCTGTACCTGGCGGTGCTCCTGTCGCTGACCACGGGAGGGAGGCAATCAGAGATTATGAGCTTGCGCTGGGAGCAGATAGATCTCATAACAGGACGAGCGATGCTCCATGCTGGCACTACCAAGAATAATGATGCGCGAGTATTGCCTCTGGTTGGTGAAGCCTTCACGTTATTACAGGAACGCGCTACGGTTCGTAATTTGACTGACGATCGGATATTCCCGGCTACCAGCAGAGCCAGAAAATCAATTTTTGTTGATTTACGTAGTCCTTTCCTAGATGCGTTGAAAGAAGCTGAAATTACCAACTTCCACTGGCACGACTTACGCCACACCTGCGCATCCTACCTGATGATGAACGGCGTATCGCCATTGGAAATATCGAAGGTGCTAGGCCATCGCACCATGGCGATGGTGAGCCGTTATGCCCACCTTGCGCCTGCCCGTGTGTCTGATATAGGGAATGCATTGGCGCAGAAAATGGGAGTGGCGTGATGAGCATGACTAAAACACAGGTAGCTGGGTTTAATTATGATTCAAGTGGTTTGCTTCAATATGAACCGTTGTTCCAATTGCTGGATGAATTTTGGAGCAAGCTGTTAGCCGAAATGCCGGAAGAATTGCGGCTTAAAGTCGAGCATGCTGACCCTGGGTGGGATCACAGAGATAGATCAGTAACGAGAGTAGGCGATATTTGCCAGCTTACATCTCGACAAAAAATAATCCAGTTGTACGACCGAAAAAATGACAATACTCAAGAATATGAAACGTATGTAGCACTAAATAAATTCCTCCATGAGAAGTTAAAGGGCATGATTGATGAGGTTGATAGTGACAAATGGGGCACGAATGCTATGGTCTTGAGTGACGAGGTTGCCTTGCCACTAAAAAAATTTTGTGGAGAGTTAGGTAACCACTGGCCTAACCCAGAGCCGTTACTGTGGCGAGCCCTCTTTTGGTTCGACCAAATAACGCTACCTGGCATTATGGACAAGGCGAGAGTCTGCGAAAACTACAACCTTATTGATGCGTTAGAAATTATTTCCGTGGAAATTTATAAAGTTCTCAATTTAGACCGTTGGCGTGTGGGTTCAAGGATTGAGCAAGAGTTACTGCTGGAAATAGAAGCTGGAAAACAAACAACACCTGCATTGGCACATAAGGAACAGACCGTAACTGAGAGTCTGAATGCAAAGTTGGTGTGTGATGTCAGTCCGCATTGTGTGGGTAAAATTGATTCAGAGCGGAATGTTGAAGTTTTTGAGCAAGTCACACATTTTGTGATGTTAGATAAAGTTGCTATTGAAACGCCTGAGCCGAGGCGAAAATATAATGCACTGGCAGCTGAATATCAACCAATGCTCAGTGAAAATCCTTGTTTAACAGCAACACTACTTATGAAAAAACTGCTTGGAAATATTGGCAAACCGGATACTTGCATTCTCTTAAGCACTGGCGACGGTTTGCAATGGGAAGGTTTCAACGATAAGCCACCCTATAATCTCACGCTAAAACAATTAGAAGATCGAATTTATCGATGGAGGAAAAAGAACGAAATACGCTGTTAACACTCTCGGAACCCTCGCTGATTAGCTAAACACTCGTTAAGAAAAAAACCTGATAAAACAAGCATAAATTGCGCTCCATACCGCTGAACTAACGGGAAAACTGGAGAGCAAATCATGCAAAACTCACAAACTGAAGCAAACACCATTCCCAATCTTTCAACAGTCAAAAATTTACCCAGCTGCTTTCCCAAGGCTGGATTGACCACAGCGGCAGTCCAAGGTCACATATTTAAGGCCGCCGACCGTTTCGATTCCCGGGGAAGAAAAATTCCTGGCAACGGGCTGGCTGCGAGCGGCGCTATTATCCGGCGCGGGCGCAAAGTCCTGATCGATGTGGATAAATATGCCGCCTGGCTGTCTGGGGGGCTTTGATCATGAAGCTTTGTCAGAGACACGTGCAACTATGTTTGGAGTTGGAAGGGCGGCTTACAACTTTGCCAATTACTTTGAACGCGCGAGGCTTGGCCAGTCTGTTGGCTCCCTGCATAGACAGATCAGAGGTGACGATTTTGCGCGATATTTCGCGTCGCCCAGATTCCTTGCCACACCCAGAGAAATATGGTGGGGCAAAGAAAACTTGGGACACCAAGGTGGTTTTGGATTGGCTTCCGGCAGGCGTCAGAGCCGCTATAATTCGCCAATTTGTGAACAAAAATGGAGAAATTCAAAAAACAAATCAACCACCACGGATAAAATCAATCGCAGTGGAATTGGAATTGGCGAATTCGGCAGCCATGAGCCAGAAAATAGCTAGCGGTGCTCACGGACAGCAGCGGCGTGAAACTTCAAAAAATGGATCGAAAAAATCATGAGCTCGGGATTTGAGATCCGTCGCGAGGGCGAAATTAACTACTCAAAACCGCTAGCTCGCGCGCTTATGCGGGATCGGCGGCTCAGCTTTGGAGCAAGAGGACTTTTCGCGTTTTTGTGGGATTTGCCGGGAGGGTGGCGGACAAATTCGACTCATTTGGTGTCAATGTCGCCCCAAGGTAGGGATGCTATCCGAACTTTGCTGAAAGAGCTTGAGAGAGTTGGTGCGATGCGCGATGAACCGATACAGGAAGTAAGTGGGCGGTTGGCTGGTCGGCGCTGGGTCTTGGTTGGACCTGAAAAGTGGGCAATTGAATCTCAGCTGGCAAGCCACAAGTATTCAGAAACCGTGACAGAAGTCCCGCCAAAAGAAGTTCTAGCCGAAAATCGGGTTTCCCGTTCGTCGGTAACTCCGAAACTCGGAAAACCCGACACTAAGGTTTACCAAGGGAAAGGTTTTGCTACTCAAACCACCACCAACCAAGCGGTGGAGGATATTGATGAATTGGTAGAGGCGGCTGTGTGGGCCTTTCGCAAGGCAGGTGGAGCTATTAAAAATGAGGTGGGTTTCAGGCATAAAGTTAGAACCCGAATCCAGTCTTGTACCAGTGGCGCCAGTGCAGATGATGTGCGTTCCCTTCTGGCGTGGCAAGCAGACCGTGCTGCGGCGGTTGAGCGGACACGCGCGCAGCAGGCAGCGCGCGATCAACAAACTGAGAGAGAGTTACTGACAGCGGTGAATTTTGCAGAACAAGAAAAGAGGATCGCAACTTTTAACTTGCTTGATCATTTCAGACGTGAGGCTATTACCAGGAAGTTTTCTGAGCACTTGCTTGCTACAAACTCAGTGCTGCATGGATTTTTTCGCCGTAATGGACTGGATTCAAAAATGGTGCTGGCTGAATTTTCTAAGTTTATCTCAAACCTTGATCAGTAGTGCAAAAAACCTGATTAGGTGGTGGTTGAGTTAGAGGAAGCTTCGTGCAACCGAGAGCCTGCGACTATGTTGGTAGAACCGCAAGTTCAGGCGTAGGCGTAGATGCTTATTGTTTGACAGGATTTTTGTTTCATAAATTGGGATAGAAGTTGGCTTGATTAGTATAAACTCGGTTATAATGGCAAACTATCCGTTGACATGTCGTCCTCCGACACGTACTCTCATGCCAAATAGGTGCGATCAAATGTTCGAGAGTGGCGATCTGTCACCAAGCCTTATAAGTTTTGCTTAGCCCCTCGTTTAAACAGGTGGCAATTCCCGGAGTGATGACGATGGAAGACAGATGGCTATCCGTAGATGAAATCGGAGCGTATCTCGGTGTAAAGCGAGATACGGTCTACAAATGGATCAGTGAAAAAGGCATGCCTGCCCACAAAGTCGGTCGTCTTTGGAAGTTTAAAAAAGACGAGGTTGACGAGTGGGTGCGCAAAGGTGGGGCGGGCGAGAGCAGTGTTGAGCATGACTGAAACGAATGCCATCAAACTGACCCGTTTCGGCTACCGCTTCGGGCGGGGCGGCGTCCACTCTTCGCGAACCATGATGCTCGCGGAGTTGCGGGCTTTGCTGAGTTACGTCGACAAGGCCGACGCACCGAAAGCTGAATACCTTGAAGCGATACAAACCGTCAACTGCCTTGGCAAACGCTCAGGCAAAACGCGCGTCCTGACGTATCGTCATCTCGTCGAACTTTACACACTCGACCCTAGTTTCGTTTTGTTTCGGGCACTGCGTTTTTTTTGGCAGCGCGATACCAGTGGGCAGCCACTGTTAGCAGCCTTGTTCGCATATTCGCGTGATCCAATATTTCGATCATCTGCTTCTATCGTTCTCGCGTATCAGGAAGGTGCTACGGTCGCGCGCGAAGTGCTTGAAGATTTTATCGATAATCAGGAGCATGGCCGTTTCAGCCCTGCCACTCTCAAATCCACCGCGCAAAATATCAACGCAACATGGACGCAGGCGGGTCATCTGACTGGCCGTGCGCGCAAGGTTCGTACGCAAGCCTTGGCAACACCCGGTGCGGTAGCATTCGCACTGTTGTTGGGTTACCTGGCTGGGCAGCGCGGGGAGAATCTTTTCAGCAGTGAATATATGCGGCTGCTCGATTGCAGTTTTAACCGTGCCATTGAACTGGCCGAGGATGCCTCTCGTCGTGGTTGGATCACATTGAAGCGCGTAGGGCAAGTGATCGAAGTGGTATTTCCGAACCTGATTACGGCACAGGAAATGGAGTGGCTACGTGAGCAGAATTAAACGATTGATTCAGTCCTACAGCAAATACGTTGCTGTGCCGTGGCGTAACGATGCGGCTGCGGCTCAGCGTGTTATTTTCTGCGTCTATAACGAGACTGAAGAGCTGCGCCTGCGCGCAAAAATTGATGAGTTTGAAATTGCCACACGGGCTGTAGGACATGAATGGGCCTTGTTTGATCTGACGGACACGTTCCCTAACTGGATAGCTTCCCAGCGCTATGCAAAAAGCTACTTTCAAAAGCCCGGTCTGCTGCCGACGTTACTGCCGAAGTATCTCACCTATATAGAGACAGAGTTCACCACGTTCATGC
>PEUR01000172.1:0-2103 GCA_002780675.1 Gallionellales bacterium CG03_land_8_20_14_0_80_55_15
GTAATACGTCACGCCTTGCAACTCGCTCACCCGCTCCACGCGATGCGGCAAACCCTTGAAACTGCGCAACCCGGCAAGCAGTGCCGCCATCGGCAAACCAAGCGCGCGACACAGCGCCAGTGCGGCCAGCGCATTGGCCACATTGTGTAAGCCTGCTACTTGCAACTCGCGGGCTTTAAGCAGGCACTGACTGCCCTGCGCCAACCCTATCTCACCTGCCTCATTCAGAATGCCAAAGTCCGCTTCTGTTGGCGGGGCATTCAAGCCAAAACTCACGCATTCCCGGGCAGGATTTCTCATGCCCCAACTACGCGCATCATCGCGGTTCAGCAGTTGCACGCCGCAGCCCTGAAAAATTCTCTGTTTGGCCGCCACATACCCATCCATGCCGTCGTAGCGATCCAGATGGTCTTCGCTGATATTCAATACGGTGGCGACATCGGCATTCAGGCTTGTGGTCGTCTCCAGTTGAAAACTGGACAGTTCCAATACCCAGATTTCGGGCTGTTTTCCCCCGCGCTGCATCACCACATCCAGCACGGCTGGCGAGATATTGCCTGCCGCGACCGCATCCCGTCCGGCCGTTTTGCACATGTGTTCCACCATGCTGGTGACGGTCGTCTTGCCGTTTGCGCCCGTTATTGCGATCACTTGGGGCTTGGCGCGCGCGCCATGGAGCGTTAGTTGTTGCGCGAACAACTCAATATCGCCTACCACCGGGATGCCGCGCCCTACGGCTTTTGCAACGTGCGGCGTGCCAAGTGGCACACCGGGGCTAATCGCAATTAAATCAATGCCATCAAACAACGAGGCGGTAAATTCACCGCAAAAAACCTGCCCCGCCCCGACCAAGCTCATCACTTCAGCCAAACCCGGCGGCGCATCGCGGCTGTCCGCGACACGCAGGTGCGCACCGTGCACGCTTAGCCAGCGCACCATGGATAGTCCGGTCTCACCGAGACCGAGCACCAATACCTGTTTGTTTGACCAACTGTTCAATGTATCTCCCTTGTCCGGCGGGTACGATTTGTATCCACCCGAATTAACGACTCACTACTACCTGAGTTTCAGCGTCGCCAAGCCCAGCAATACCAGCATCATGGTGATGATCCAGAAGCGCACCACCACTTGCGTCTCTTTCCAGCCTTTCAGCTCGTAGTGATGATGCAGCGGTGCCATGCGGAACACGCGCTTACCCGTCAATTTGAACGAGGCCACTTGTATCATCACGGAAATGGCTTCCATCACGAACAAACCGCCCATGATGAACAGCACTAACTCCTGGCGCACGATTACGGCGACCACGCCAAGTGCAGCACCCAGCGCCAACGCGCCGACATCGCCCATAAAGACTTCGGCGGGATAAGCGTTGAACCACAAAAATGCCAGCCCTGCCCCCGCCACGCCGCCACAAAACACCGCCAGCTCGCCCGCGCCCGGAATGTAGGGAATGCCCAGATATTTCGCGAATACCACGTTACCTGCCATGTATGCGAACAGTGCCAGCGCGCTGCTCACCATCACCGTGGGCATAATCGCCAGCCCGTCCAGCCCGTCGGTGAGATTCACCGCATTGCTGGTGCCGACAATCACGAAATAAACCATCGCGATGAAACCCACAGCCGTCAGCGGGAAAACCAAAAATTTCATGAACGGGACGATCAGTTCGGTATGTGCGGGTAGCGTGGCCGTGTTCCACAGATACACCCCCACCAGCAGGGCGATGATGGACTGCCAGAACATCTTGGCCTTGGCCGACAAACCCTTGGGGTTGCGGTGTACGACTTTGCGGTAGTCATCTACCCAGCCAATCACACCGAAGCCCAGCGTGGTCAACAACACCACCCACACATAATGGTTGTGCAAATCGCCCCACAACAAAGTGGTAATGGCGATTGAAGTCAAAATCAATGCCCCGCCCATAGTGGGTGTGCCTGCCTTGACCAGATGGGTTTGCGGTCCGTCCGAGCGCACTGACTGACCTATTTTGTAAGCGGTCAGCTTGCGTATCATGGCTGGCCCCACCGCAAAGGACATGAGCAGCGCCGTCAGGGTCGCCAGTACCGTACGCAAAGTGATGTAATTGAATACGCTGAAAAACCG
>PEUR01000172.1:2124-8500 GCA_002780675.1 Gallionellales bacterium CG03_land_8_20_14_0_80_55_15
TGCGAGTGCTAGTAACATTAGTGATTCTCCTTGATCAAGGAAGGGAAAAAAGCCAAGGAGGAGGGAGAAAAACCCGTAGCCCCCCCCTCCTTCTTACTTCCCCCTTCTCCCTTGTCGGCCTCTACGCAATAGGCCACCACGCGTTCCATTTTCATAAAGCGCGAACCTTTCACCAGTACGGTGGTATGCGCATCCAGTTGTTTTTCCAGCGCAGCTTGCAACGCCTCAAGACTGGCAAAGTGCTGTGCGTTGCTGCCGAATTCCTGTACTGCATTGCGGCTCAGTTCGCCCAAGGCATAAAGCTGTTCGATGCCAGCCTGACGTGCCGCCCTGCCTATTTCCGCGTGGAAGTCGGCAGCGTTTTCACCCAATTCACCCATATCGCCCAACACCAGCAGACGACGGCCTTCAGCCTGTGCCAGCACGCTGATGGCCGCGTGCAATGAAGCCGGATTGGCGTTATAGGTATCATCTATGACAATCGCGCCGTGCCGGGCAGACTTGCGCTGCAAGCGTCCCGCCACACCAGAAAAGGCTTCGAGTCCGGCGACGATGCTTTCCAGCGGCAAATTCAATGCGATCGCCGCAGCCGTTGCCGCCAGCGCATTGCGCGCGTTATGTTCGCCGGGCACCTGCAAGTCCGCCGTAAAGTCGCCCAGCGGGGTCTGTACATCCAGGCGCAAACCTGTTGTGCTTTTATGCCACACGCCACTGACATCGGCCTGTTGATTCAAGCCGAATTCCAGTAGCGAATTCGCCCCCGCCAACTTGCGCCAAAGCGGGGCGTGCTCGTCGTCGGCATTGATGATCGCGCTGCCGCCCTGTTGCAAACCCGCGAAAATCTCGCCTTTGGCAAAGGCCACCGCCTCTACCGACCCCATGCCAGCCAGGTGTGCGCCGCTGGCATTGTTGATCAGCGCGACTTCTGGACGAGCCAACATCGTCAGGTAATCAATTTCGCCGGGATGGTTCATGCCCATTTCAATCACGGCATAACGATGTTGCGCATTCAGTTGCAACAAGGTGAGCGGCAACCCGATGTCATTATTGAAATTACCCCTGGTTGCCAGCACCGCATCCTCGCTACCCGCAGCGACCCGCAGAATCGCAGCCAGCATTTCCTTGACCGTGGTCTTGCCGTTGCTGCCGGTAATCGCCACCAAAGGAATATCAAACCGGGTGCGCCAGTAAGCCGCCAGTTGACCCAGGGCAAGTCGCGTATCCGGCACGATGAGCAGCGGAATAAGCGATTCCTGATTCCTGATTCCTGCCCCCTCATTCACCAACGCGGCGACAGCACCGCTTTGTGCGGCCTGGGCGATAAAATCTGCGCCATCAAAATGTTCGCCGCGCAACGCGACATACAAATCCCCCTGAGCCAATTTGCGTGTATCGGTGGAAACCTTGTCAAAAGTCACCTCGCCAACGTCTGCAAGCAGACTTGCGTGCAATACCCGTGCGGCTTCTGCAAGTAACATCATTGCATGCCTCCCTCATTCCGAACATTCAGCGCAGACCATTCATTCAATGCTTGCACAGCTACAGCCACATCACTAAAAGGGTGCTTCACACCGTTAATCTCCTGATAATCTTCATGCCCCTTGCCCGCCAGCAGCACGGTATCGCCATGCCGCGCAAGCGCAATAGCGCGCGCGATGGCCGCCGCACGATCAACAATAATTTCGTGGCTGCCTGTCGCCATGCCGGACACCACATCGGCAACGATGCTCTGCGGCGCTTCGCTGCGCGGGTTGTCGCTGGTGACGATGCAATGATCCGAAAACTTTTCCGCGATGCGCCCCATCATGGCGCGCTTGCCTTTATCCCGGTCACCGCCGCAACCGAACACACAGAGCAATTGACCACCCTTGCCCACACAGGCCTCGCGCAGCGCCAACAATACTTTTTCCAGCGCGTCCGGCGTATGCGCATAGTCCACGACTACCGCAGGCTGCCCCAGCCCGCCTAACTGCTGCATTCTTCCTGCAACCGGCTGCACGGTGCTCAATGAGTCCACGGCAGCGTCGAGGTCAATATCGCTCACCAGCAACACAGCCAGCACGCCCAGCAGATTGGCTGCATTGAACCGCCCGACCAGCACGCTGCGCAATGTTGCCGCCCCCCAATTCGAGCGGACTTCCAGACATATTCCCTTACTGCTCATTGCCAGCAACTTCCCATGCACCATGCGCATACCGCTGCGTTCTGCCAGCCTTAGCGCGTTATCGCTCAAGCCGTAACCCACGACTTCGACCTGCGCATCCCGCCATTGCGACACCAGTTCCGCCCCGAACTCATCATCCAGATTCACGACGGCAAATTTGAGCGTTGGCCAGGCAAATAATTTACGTTTGGCAGACGCGTAGTGCCGCATGTCGCCGTGATAATCGAGATGGTCGCGGCTCAAATTAGTGAGCAACGCCACATCGAAATGAACGCCATTGACACGCCCTTGCTCCAGCGCATGAGAGGACACTTCCATCGCCACGGCTCGTGCGCCCTGTTGCAGGTAATCGGCCAGCAGGCCATGCACCCGAATCGCATCCGGCGTAGTGTTCGAGGTTGCCTGCAAGGCATCGGAAAATCCGTTGCCCAGCGTGCCGATCAGGGCACATTTCTTGTTTGCGTCACCCAGAGCCCGGGCAATCCAGTGACAGGTCGAAGTCTTGCCATTCGTGCCGGTCACGCCCACCATCCATAAATGTTGCGAGGGTTCGCCATACACCGCATCGGCCAGCCAACCCGCCTTGTGACGCAAATCCGTCACCGCCAGACTGGGAACTCCAGCGTATTGCGCTTCCCGGAAATACCCGGACTGTTCGTAAATCACGGCATTCGCACCCTGCGCGATGGCCTGAGCGATAAACCGGCGACCATCGGTTTTTTCACCGGGATAGGCGACAAAAGTATCTCCGCCACGCACCTCCCGGCTGTCAGTGACCAACCGGCTTACAGCAACGCCGAGTTGCTGCATTTGCCGAATCAGCATCTTGTGCAGGTCTGAGTTCATATCTCCTCCCTGCTGTTCTCTGCATCATCGGGCGGCGTAATGACATTTTCCATCGGCGCATCATTCGGCACATTGAGCAAATGCAAGGTTTCATTCATCACCAGACTGAATACCGGTGCCGCCACCAGCCCACCGTAATATTCGCCCGTTGGCTCATCTATCATCACGGCAACAATCAGGCGCGGATTAGAGGCGGGCGCGAAACCGACAAATGAGGCGACATAGCGGTTGACGTAATGCCGACCGTCTACCTTATGCGCCGTACCGGTTTTACCGGCCACGCGGTATCCCGCAACTCTTGCCTGTGTTGCCGTGCCACCGGGCAAGACCACCGATTCGAGCATGACGCGCATTTCTGCCGCCGTTTTACTGGAAAAAACCCGATGCCCGATGGCGGGGGTATCGAGTTTGAGCAAAGAGACCGGCTTAATCTCACCGTCGTTGGTAAACACGGTATAGGCGCGCGTCAATTGCAGCAGGTTGACCGCGATACCGTTACCAAATGCCATGTTCGCCTGCTCGATGGGTTTCCAGTTATCGGCAGCACGCAACAGCCCCACCGCTTCGCCGGGGAAGCGACTGCCGGTATGCGACCCGAATCCGGCATCCGAAAAACTTTGCCATAACACTTTGGGCTCCAGCGACAACGCAATCTTGGCAGCGCCGACATTGCTGGAATGTTGTATTACCTGAGCCACGGTCAGCACCGGAAAAGCATGGGTATCGTGTATTTTCCGGTTGCCTACCGTGAATACACCGTTTTCGGTATTGATCAGCGTGTCGGGTTTCACTTTGCCTTGTTCCAGCCCCGTGGCAACGGTAAACGGTTTCATGGTTGAGCCGGGCTCGAAGACATCCGCCACGGCACGATTACGCATCGCTTGCGGATTGGCGCGGCCGCGATTGTTGGGATTAAAACTGGGATAATTTGCCAACGCCAGCACTTCCCCGCTCTTCGCATCCAGCACCACCACCGCCCCTGCCTTGGCGCGATGTTGCTGCACGGCCAGCTTCAATTCACGATAAGCCAGATGCTGCACCTTTAAATCCAGACTGAGCGTGATGTTGCCGCCTGGCTTGGGTGGCAACAAACTGCCCGCATCTTCGACGATATGACCGCGCCTGTCCTTGATTACCCGCTGACTGCCGTGCTTCCCGGTCAACTGCCCTTGCAGCACCAGCTCCAGCCCCTCCTGCCCGTTATCATCCTGCCCGGTAAAGCCCAGCGTCTGGGCAATTTCTTCGCCAGCGGGGTAATAGCGCCGATATTCGCGTTGCAGGGAAACCCCTGGCAAATTCAGGCGAGTCACACCTCCCGCCTGTTCTGGCGGAAGCTGCCGCTTCAAGTACACAAAATCACGCGAAACATCCGCGAGACGTTCGCGCACTTCATTGACCGGCATAGCCAATGCCTGCGATAAACGATTTAGCTGATTTGCGTCAATCCTGGCGTTCTTTGGGTCACCCATTTGAATATCCGCAGGACTAGCCCAAACCGATTCGACGGGGGTACTGACAGCCAACGGCTCGCCATTGCGATCCGTCATCATGCCGCGATGCGCGCTAACCTCAATCACCCGGCTATAACGCTGATTGCCTTTTTCCTGCAAAAATTCGTCGTGTATGCCTTGCAAATAAACCGCCCGAATGACCAAACCAAGCAGACACAACAGAATCAACCCGAACAGTACAGCCGCACGCCATCCCGGCAATCTCGCCGCGACTTTGTCCCTTGTGCTGTTCATGTCATTCATGGTTGCCCTGCCCTGACTTTAGGCTCTATGCGTATAAACCTGACTTGCTCTTTCTGCGGCAAGGTCATTTGCAAACGCTGCGACGCGATGCTTTCCACCCTTGCCGGAGCAGCCCAGGTGCTTTGCTCCAACTGCAACTGCCCCCACTCGACTTCCATCTCGATGGCGTGATCTTTTTCCTGCTGCATGGCGATGAACAATTTGCGCGCCTGGTGCTGTAACGAAACGATGCTTAACGCGCTCAGCACCACCAACACCAGCAGCAACACATTCCATAAACCGCTACGCCGCATCACTGCGTTCCGCCACCCGCATCACTGCGCTGCGCGCACGCGGATTAAGCTGTAACTCGGTTTGACCCGCACGCACCGCTTTACCTACACCGCGCAATTTCCCCTGCGGCACTTCGCTGGCGCGAATCGGCACATTGCGCGGCAGTTTGTCTGCCTCAACCATGTCGCGCACGAAATGCTTGACCATGCGATCTTCCAGCGAATGAAAACTGATCACCACCAGACGCCCCCCTGTTTTCAACCGCGCGACACACGTCGGCAAAACTCGCTCAAGCTCTGCGAGTTCTTGATTGATATAAATCCGTATAGCTTGAAAGGTGCGCGTGGCGGGATTTTTTCCTGGCTCGCGGGTACGCACCGCTTGGCTAACCAGCTCGACAAGTTGCCCCGTGGTCTCGATGGGCTGCGTCTCCCGCGCCGCAACAAGCGATCTTGCAATCTGCCTAGCAAACCGTTCTTCGCCGTAATCATGTATCACCTCCGCCAACAAACTTTCTTCTGCCGTTGCCAGCCACTGCGCGGCAGTCATGCCTTTGCTTGTGTCCATGCGCATATCCAGCATTGCATCAAACCTGAAACTGAAACCCCGTTCCGCCTCATCCAGTTGCGGCGAGGACACGCCAAGATCCAGCAAAATGCCATCCACCTTTTCAATGCCCAACCCGTCCAGCACCTCTGAAAGCTGCGCAAAACCGCTATGCACCAACTGAAAACGCGTGTCATTCCACGGCTTTCCCATCTGGCGACCACAAGCAATAGCCGCCAAATCCTTATCCAGCGCAATCAATCTGCCCGATGCGCCCAAGTGCTGCAAAATCAAGGCACTGTGCCCACCCCGGCCAAACGTGCAATCCACATAAATCCCATCCGGTTTGATGGCGAGCGCTGCAACCGCCTCAGACAGCAAAACGGTGGTATGCGTCAGCTCCTCGCTCACAGCGAGAAACCTTGCAGCTCGGGCGGCAATTCGCCGCTCATGAAGGACAGCGCAGCATCCTTCTGAGCCTGCCACTTCGCTTCATCCCACACCTCGAATTTATGCCCCTGACCCACCAGCATCACACGCTTGTCCAGCGTGGCGTAGCTGCGCAAGGCAGGAGAAACCAACACGCGTCCCGCGTTATCCATCGTCACGTCTTCCGCATAACCGACCAGCAAGCGCTGCAAAGCGCGCATCTTCGGGTTGAACGCGGACAGCTTGAGCAAATTGTCGCGTATCGGTTCCCACGCGGGCAGCGGGTAGAGCAACAGACAACCATCCGCATCGGCGGTCAGCACCAGGCTACCCGCACAGGTTTCCAGCAGCTCTTCACGATACT
>PEUR01000071.1:0-1303 GCA_002780675.1 Gallionellales bacterium CG03_land_8_20_14_0_80_55_15
ATGCAGGCCTTGCCGATAGGCCGGGGCGAAGTGCGCCGCGCGGGGCAGCGCGTGGCGATACTGGCTTTCGGCTCGATGCTGGCACCGTCTTTGCTTGCGGGTGAAGCGTTGGATGCGACGGTGGTCAACATGCGCTTCGTCAAACCGCTGGATGCAGAACTGGTGCAACAGATGGCTCAGCGCCACGAACTGCTGGTGACGGTGGAGGAAAACACCGTGCTGGGTGGGGCGGGCAGTGCGGTGGCGGAATGTTTGAGTGCAAAGGGCGTGACCATCCCGTTGCTGCAACTGGGCTTGCCTGATCGCTTCATCGAGCAGGGCGAACCCGCGCAGATGCTCGCCGATTGCGGGCTGGATGTTGCCGGTATTGTTGCCCGTATCCAGCAAAAATTGCCCAAGTAATTTTGTCGGGATTGGTTATAATTTCGACCAGCCAAATTTTTCAGGAAAGCACATTATGAATAGCCCCAAGTTGGAACCCATCGCCGACGTGCAAAGCACGGCTGACCTGCGCCAAATCGCCATCAATCGCGTCGGCATCAAAGGCATCCGCCATCCGGTCGTGGTCAAGGACAAGAGCGTCGGCGTGCAACACACGATTGCCACTTTCAACATGTATGTGCATCTGCCGCACAATTTCAAAGGCACGCATATGTCGCGCTTTGTCGAGATTCTTAACCAGCATGAACGCGAAATTTCGGTGGAATCGTTTGAACACATTCTGCGTGAAATGGTGGAACGCCTGGAGGCGCAGTCCGGCTATATCGAGATGAGCTTTCCGTATTTTGTCAACAAGACCGCGCCCGTGTCCGGCGTGCAAAGCCTGTTGGATTATGACGTGACGCTGATAGGCGAAATAAAGGAGGGGCGCGCGCAGGTCACCATGAAAGTGCTGGTTCCCGTGACCAGTCTTTGCCCCTGCTCCAAGAAAATTTCCGAACGCGGCGCGCATAACCAGCGTTCGCACGTCACTATCACGATCTCCAGCAACCGTTTCGTCTGGATCGAAGATGTGGTGCATATCGCCGAGCAACAGGCTTCTTGCGAACTGTACGGCCTGCTCAAACGCCCCGATGAAAAATACGTCACCGAACGCGCCTACGACAACCCCAAGTTTGTCGAAGACATGGTGCGCGATGTCGCCGCCGTGCTGAATGCTGACGAGCGAATTGATGCCTATATCGTGGAATCGGAAAATTTTGAATCCATCCACAACCATTCGGCCTACGCGCTGATTGAGCGGGACAAAACCAAGGACTGAGGAGCGAGGACTGAGGACTGAGTAACAATCGTTGCGCCGTGA
>PEUR01000071.1:1363-3041 GCA_002780675.1 Gallionellales bacterium CG03_land_8_20_14_0_80_55_15
CAGCCCACGAAGGCCCCAGTTATTTAGCCGAGTTCCTTGATGCGCGGTGTATTCCCTGGCAACTGATCTGCATTGACGCAGGTGAGGCAGTGCCGACTTCGGCAGCGGCCTATTCAGGCTTGGTGTTGATGGGCGGGCCGATGAGTGTCAACGACGAGCTGCCGTGGATCGCGCAAGAGCTTGATTTAATTCGTGATGCCGTCTTGCGCGATATTCCGGTGCTGGGTCATTGCCTCGGCGCGCAACTCATCGCCCGTGCGCTGGGGGGCGTGGTGTCGCGCAATCCGGTTAAGGAAATCGGCTGGGGCGAGGTGACGTTGGCGGACAACGACACCGCTCGCTCATGGTTTGGCGAAGTGGGCGATTTTCAGGCATTCCATTGGCACGGCGAAACTTTCAGTCCGCCGCCGGGTGCGGTGCAGCTTTTGTCCAGCGCGCATTGCCTCAATCAGGCCTTTGCCATAGGTTGTCATCTGGCCTTGCAATGCCATATCGAGATGACCGCCGAGATGATCGCCAGTTGGTGCGCAGTCGGTGCGCAGGAAATCGCCGCCAGCCTCAATAGTCCCGCCGTGCAGTCGGCAGACGAGATGCGCCAGCAAGTCCCGATAAACTTGCCGCAACTGAACCAGGTCGCAGAGCGCCTTTATGCGCAATGGCTTGGAGGTGTCATGCGCCAGGCTGCCCCCAATCCACTCGTGCCGTAGACCTTGGTCCGGGATCACCCATTTAACCGCACACCATGAGCTTAACCGCACATCATGAAATTGATTAAATCTGAAACTTTTATTGTTCTCGCGCTGATCGGGCTGGCGCTGGGCTTATCACTCGAACACCGTGCCGTCGAGCAGGGCGGCTGGTTGTTATGGGGGTTGATGGGCATCGTGCTGCTGGCCATTATCGGCGTTGCGCTGCGCATCGCTCACCATGCGGAAGTGCTGGCGCTACGTCTGGGCGAACCTTACGGCACGCTGATCTTGACGCTGGCTGCCGTTTCGGTGGAGGTAGTGATTCTGGCGGTGTTGTTGCAGGGCGCACCCAATCCAACCCTGGCGCGCGACACCGTGTTTGCCGCCGTGATGTTCGACATCAATGGTATTTTGGGAATGGCGGCTATTCTGGGCGGATTGAAACACGGCAGTACCCAATACAATCTTGACTCGGCCAATTCGTTTATCGCCATGCTGCTGGTCGCCATCGGTATCGGCATGTTCGTCCCCGATTTTGTGCCTGATGCGAAGTGGCAGATTTATTCCGTTTTTTCGATAGGCATTATGTCTGTCATGTATATGGCGTTTCTGCGCTTGCAAACCGTCGAACATCGCCAGTTTTTTGAATTTGACACGGCAACCGATGACGAGGCGCACGACGCAATGCATAGCCCGAATGCCTTGCATAGCGGCGTGATGCTGGCATCCGTGGTGCTGGTCGGGGTGCTCTCGGAAGTATTGTCGGTGTTGCTGGATGCTGGATTGTCCGGCAGCAACTTGCCCAAGGCGATCCCCGCCGTGTTGGTGGCGCTGCTTTCAGCTTGCCCGGAAATACTCACGGCGCTTAAAGCCGCCTTGCAGGATCGTATGCAGACCACGGTCAATATCGCGCTGGGCGCATCGCTGGCGACGGTGCTGCTCACCTTGCCCATCATCGAAGCCGTTGCCCTTTTCAACGGCGACCGCAT
>PEUR01000210.1 GCA_002780675.1 Gallionellales bacterium CG03_land_8_20_14_0_80_55_15
TTAAACCATGGCAAAGCAACAAACTGAAGAAGAATTGAACATCAAGCGCCGCGCTCGTCGCCGCCTGATAGGCTCGATTGCACTTGCGCTGGCGGTTGTGGTGATACTGCCTATGGTGCTGGACAGCGAACCCAAACCTAGCGGACAGGATATTGAATTGCGTATTCCAAATGCCGACAAGGCGGGCGATTTTATTCCCGGCATCGCGCCTTCTGCAGTGAATGAAGTGACTTCACTGGATGAGCAAAGCGCGCCTGTTGACGCATCTTCCGTTGCCGCCGCTACTACCGAGTCTGCGGTAAAGTCTGTCGCAACGGTTGCCGCCGTGACGAGCAATAAGCCGACCACCATTGCCAAGCCGGTAGCAGTGATACCTCCTCCCATAATCGCCGCCCCCGCTAAAGATAAGCCTGTGATATCAGCGGATGGCGCATATCTCCTGCAAGTAGGTGCGTTTGCTAATGCCGCGACGGCCGCGAATGAAGCCGATAAGCTGAAAGCGTGGGGTTTCAAGGCTTATACCGAACAAATCAGCGGCACGACAAGGGTGCGCGTTGGGCCTTACGGGGATCGCAGCAAGGCGGATCAAGTGCGGATTCTGTTGGAAAAGCACGGTCTGCATCCCGTTATCAAGACAGCTGAATGACGAGTTTTGATTATGCGGTGATAGGCATCACGCTGATCTCGCTGTTGCTGGGATGGTGGCGCGGCTTTATTCACGAGGCGTTGTCGCTGACGGGTTGGCCTGTGGCCTTCGTGTTAAGCAAATTGTATGCCGGTGAGATCGAGCATTGGTTGCCCATCAATCAGGCGGAGACGCGAGTGATATTGGCATATGTGCTGGTATTCATTGTGGCGTTGCTGGGGTGGGGGGTGTTCGCCTGGCTCATATCCAGACTGGTCAAGGCCGCCGGGCTGGGCGGCATGGATAGTGTGCTGGGCGGGTTATTTGGTTTGTTGCGCGGGGCGCTGGTGGTCTTGGTGCTGGTGTGGTTGGCGGGTTTTTCTGGCCTTCCCGAACAGGGGTTCTGGCGCAACGCGCAATTTAGCAGAACCGCAGAAGATGTCGCATTGCTGACCAAGGCGTGGCTGCCGGACAATATCGCGCAGCATATGCGTTACAGAAATCGTCGTTAACTTTTAGGAAATTATTATGTGTGGCATTCTCGGAGTGGTCTCGCATATACCGGCCAACCAGTTGTTGTATGACGGTTTGCAGGTACTACAGCATCGCGGTCAGGATGCCGCCGGCATTGCGACGATGGACGGTAACACCCTCCATTTGCACAAGGGTAATGGCCTGGTGCGCGACGTGTTCCGCACCCGCAACATGCGTGCC
Source organism: Gallionellales bacterium CG03_land_8_20_14_0_80_55_15 (assembly GCA_002780675.1). Lineage (GTDB taxonomy): Bacteria > Pseudomonadota > Gammaproteobacteria > Burkholderiales > Gallionellaceae > Gallionella. The sequence goes on from PEUR01000210.1 coordinate 1,340, forward strand.
TTGCAGGGTAACGCGGGCATCGCTCATGTGCGTTATCCGACCGCCGGTTCCGCTGTGGATCATAACGAGGCGCAGCCGTTTTATGTGAATTCGCCGTTCGGTATCGTACTCGGGCATAACGGCAATTTGACCAATGCCGAAGAGCTGAAAAAACAGTTGTTCGTGCAGGATTTGCGTCACGTCAATACCAATTCCGATTCCGAAGTGCTGCTCAACGTGCTGGCACATGAACTGCAATCCAAATCCAAGGGCTTGCGGCTGGACAAGACGGCCATTTTTGCCGCCGTGTCGGGCGTACACCAGCGTTGTCGTGGCGCATATGCGGTGGTGGCGATGATTGCCGGTTACGGCTTGGTGGCGTTCCGCGATATTTATGGAATTCGTCCGCTGGTCATCGGCATGTGTGATACCGATTGCGGTCCTGAATATTTGATCGCCTCGGAAAGTGTCGCGCTGGACACCTTGGGGTTCAGGTTTCTGCGCGATGTCGAACCGGGTGAGGCGGTGTTCGTTGATTTGGAAGGAAAATTGCACAGCCAGCAGTGCAGTGACCGGCACAAACTTAATTCCTGCATCTTTGAGTATGTTTATTTTGCCCGCCCCGATTCAGTCATAGACGGCGTGTCGGTGTACGAGTCGCGCCTCTATATGGGCGAATATCTGGCAGACAAACTGGCGCGCATCTGGCCGGATGTGAAAATTGATGTGGTTATTCCGATTCCCGATTCCAGTCGCCCCAGTGCGTTGCAATTGGCGAACCGCCTCAACATCCCGTTCCGCGAAGGCTTCGTCAAAAACCGCTACATCGGTCGCACTTTTATTATGCCCGGACAGGCGATGCGCAAGAAATCGGTGCGGCAAAAACTGAATGCCATCGGTATGGAATTCAAGGGTAAAAACGTGTTGCTGGTGGACGATTCCATCGTGCGAGGTACGACCAGCCGCGAAATCGTGCAAATGGCCAGGGATGCCGGCGCGTTGAAGGTGTATTTTGCCTCTGCTGCGCCGCCTGTGCGTTATCCCAATGTGTATGGTATTGACATGCCCAGCCGCGCGGAATTGATTGCGACTAACCGCAGCGACGAGGAAATTTGCCGCGAAATCGGTGCGGATGCGCTGATCTATCAGGATTTGGAAGATCTTAAATTGTCGGTGCGCAAGGCTAATCCTGCCATCGTGGATTTTGATGCCTCCTGTTTCGACGGCATCTACATCACTGGCGACATCACCCCACAATATCTGAATGCGATCGAGGCGCGGCGTAACGGCGAAAAGGATAACAAGCCGGAAGATGATGACCAGATGGAGCTGGAACTGGCGATGAGCGTCTCATCTATGTGAGACAGTCGTAAGAAATAGGTTTTGTAGCTTGGGTTTGTCCTGAAGGGTAAACCCAACCTTGCCGATAGTATGAAGTAGAGGAGTCTAAGCAAATGCACGAAGAAAATTATCAACCTGACACCTTGGGCATCCGTGCCGGAACCGTGCGTAGCCAGTTTGGCGAGCATTCCGAGGCGCTGTTTTTGACATCCAGTTTTGTTTTTGAGAGCGCAGCGCAAGCGGCGGCACGCTTTATCGGAGAAGAACCGGGCAATATTTACGCGCGTTTCACCAATCCCACCGTGACCATGTTTGAGCAGCGGCTGGCCGCGCTGGAAGGGGCGGAGCAATGTGTCGCCACCGCTTCCGGCATGGCGGCGATTTTGGCCTGCGTGATGGGCGTATTGAAGGCGGGCGACCACGTTGTGGCATCCGTCAGCCTGTTCGGCGCAACGGTCAACCTGTTCAACAACATTATCAGGAAATTCGGTATCGAGACGACCTATGTTTCCGCCAGCAACGTGGCCGAATGGCAGGCGGCAGTGCGTCCCAACACCCGGCTGTTCTTCCTGGAAACGCCGTCCAATCCACTCACCGAGATTTCCGACATCGCGGCCATTGCCGCCGTGGCCAAAAGTCGCGGTGTGCTGTTGGCGGTGGACAACTGTTTCTGCACGCCCATCCTGCAACGTCCGCTCGAATTGGGCGCAGACATCGTGATTCATTCCGCTACCAAGTATCTCGACGGGCAAGGCCGCGTGCTGGGCGGTGCGGTGCTGGGCAACAAAAAAACGCTGGAAGGGGTGTACGGTTTCCTGCGTACGGCGGGTCCCACCATGAGCGCGTTCAACGCCTGGATATTTCTGAAAGGCATGGAAACGCTGAAGCTGCGCATGGATGCGCATTCGGCGGCTGCCTTGCAACTGGCTCAATGGCTGGAAGCGCAGCCCAATGTGGTGCGGGTGTTTTATCCGGGCTTGCCCTCGCATCCGCAGCACGAACTGGCGATGCGCCAGCAAAAAACCGGCGGCGGCATCGTGGCGTTTGAAGTCAAGGGCGGCAAGGAAGCCGCCTGGCGCGTGATAGACAATACCAAAATGCTGTCCATTACCGCGAATCTGGGCGACACGCGCACCACCATCTGCCATTCCGCCAGCACCACCCATGCGCGCATCAGTGCCGAGGCTCGCGCGGCGGCTGGCATCAGCGATGGCCTGATCCGCATCGGGGTGGGTCTGGAGGCGGTTTGCGATATTCAGAACGATTTGGCGCGGGGTTTGAACTGCTGATGGATATTCTCGCCGCGCAGCTGGGAGGCTTGCTCAAGTCGCATGGCTTGATGCTGGCGACGGCGGAATCCTGCACCGGTGGCGGCGTGGCGCAGGCTGTCACCGCCGTGGCGGGCAGTTCGGCGTGGTTCGAGCGCGGCTTCGTGACTTATTCCAATGTTTCCAAGCAGCAAATGCTGGGGGTTGAGCCAGCGACGCTGGCGCAACACGGCGCGGTATCCGAGGCGGTGGTGCGCGAAATGGTGGCGGGGGCATTGCGCAACAGCAACGCAGAAGTGGCGCTGGCGGTCAGCGGCATCGCGGGGCCTGAAGGCGGCACACCCGACAAGCCCGTCGGTACGGTATGGTTCGCCTGGGGAACAAAGTTCGGCGTGACGCATGTGCTACGCCAGCAAGTCGGCGGCGACCGTGCCGAAGTGCGCGCCCGGTCGGTGCGCATTGCGCTGCAAGGCACGATTGATTTGCTGAACCAGCGTACCGAAATCGCTTAAATATTCCTTCCCCCTTGCGGGGGAGGGTTAGGGTGAAACTCGCACAGCGACGAACTGTACCCCTCTCCCTTTGGGAGAGGGGGGACGGGGGTGAAGGAACGGGCATGGAGAGTTTCATCATCAGGGGTGTTTACTTTTCCATGCCCGTTAGGGTGGAGGTAGAAACGTATAATTTACCAACTCATTTTTGTATCATTTGCTCGCCAAACAGCAAGATTGTAAATTAAAAGAACGTTCGTTCTGTTCAGATTCAATTCGGTATGCCATAATCCGCGCACAATTTTTTAAGGAACAAGAAAATGGATGAGAATAAAAGCAAGGCACTTTCGGCCGCGTTGAGCCAGATCGAAAAACAATTCGGCAAGGGTTCGATCATGCGCATGGGTGCTGGCGATGTGGCGAAGGATATTCAAGTGGTATCCACCGGTTCGCTGGGCCTGGACATCGCGCTGGGTGTGGGCGGTTTGCCGCGCGGGCGCGTGATCGAAATCTACGGCCCGGAATCGTCCGGCAAGACGACGCTCACCCTGCAAGTCATTGCCGAAATGCAAAAGCTCGGTGGCACGGCCGCTTTCATTGATGCGGAACACGCGCTTGATCCCCAATACGCGCAGAAGCTGGGCGTCAAGGTGGAAGACCTGCTCATTTCCCAGCCGGACAACGGCGAACAAGCGCTGGAAATCACCGATATGCTGGTGCGTTCCGGTTCGGTGGATGTGGTGGTGATTGACTCCGTTGCCGCGCTGACACCCAAAGCCGAGATCGAAGGCGAAATGGGCGATGCGCAAATGGGCTTGCACGCACGTTTGATGTCGCAAGCCTTGCGCAAATTGACTGCCAATATCAATCGTTCCAACACCATGGTCATCTTCATCAACCAGATTCGCATGAAGATCGGCGTGATGTTCGGCAACCCCGAAACCACCACGGGCGGCAACGCGCTCAAGTTTTACGCCTCGGTGCGCATGGATATCCGCCGTATCGGTGCAATCAAGAAGGGCGACGAGGTGGTCGGCAACGAGACCCGCGTCAAAGTGGTCAAAAACAAGGTGGCTCCGCCTTTCCGCGAGGCATTCTTTGACATTCTGTACGGCGAAGGTATCTCGCGTGAGGGTGAAATCATAGACTTGGGCGTGCTGCACAAACTGGTCGAAAAAGCCGGTTCCTGGTATAGCTATAACGGCGAAAAAATCGGTCAGGGCAAAGACAATGCGCGCGAATTTTTGCGTTCCCGTCCCGAAATGGCGCGCGAAATCGAGAACAAGATACGCACGATAGTCGGCGTGACACTGATAGATGCCGGACAGCCGCCTGTAGGCAAAGCGGATGCAAAGGCGAAGGCAGCCGAATAACTTTGGCGGGACATCCAGGTGAGGGAAAAGCCTGAATTAACGCTGCGCACCCGCGCCTTGCAGTATCTGGCGCGGCGTGAATACAGCCGCGCCGAGTTGCGCGGCAAATTATTGGCGCAGCTTCAAAAACAATCCATGCCTCCCGATGATGGCGGTTTTGAGCAATTGGCGGATGACGCGCCATCGTCTGATTGGGAAGTTTCGCTGCACGAACTGGATGCCCTGCTGGATGATCTGATCGAACGCGGCTGGCTGTCGGATCGCCGCGCCGCCACACAGTTATTGCACGCCAGACGTGGCCGTTTCGGCACGCAGCGCATCACCCACGAATTGCGCCAGAAAGGCATTCCTCTCGAACTGATCGAACAAGCCTTGCCCGGTTTGCAAGACAGTGAGCTGGCGGCCGCACGCAGCGTGTGGCAGCGAAAATTCGGCAAACCACCGCAGGATGGCAAAGAAAAAGCCAGGCAAATGCGTTTTTTGCAATCGCGCGGCTTCGGTTTTGACGTGATTTTCAAGGTGTTGCACAGTGAGCTTGAATAACGGGAAGTCTTGATATCTTTAGGCTATATCACAGTTAAATAGTGGTGGTCACGCAAGCCTTATGAATACTAGGCAATGATAGCCACCATAAAAACGTAAGTTATTGATTATTAAAGACAATATAAATTATACATTTAATTTCAACAACTAACGATGACATAGCCTATCTTTATCCCGGCTCCCGTACTGCGATACGGGGCAGGAATTTGCGCCCAGGCACATTGGTGTCAATAGCACGCGTGGATAGGGTGTGAAACGATCGAACATCTGTTTGGCGGGGAGGATTGCGATGCCGGTTGAGTGGATTTTCAAGGCCGCGCTGGCAGCGGTGGATCCCTGTCACGCGGTGAGCCAAGCACTGCGGGTCGAGCACGGGGTGTTGCAAGCGGACGGGGTGGTCTATGACCTTGCCGCCTTTGATCGCATCCTCGTGGTTGGGGCGGGCAAGGCGGGGGCGGGCATGGCGCAGGGCGTTGAATCGCTGTTGGCGGGCAAAATGATGGAGGGGCTGATCATCGTCAAGCAGGGGTGCAGCGTGCCTTTGTCTTTCATTGAGCAAGTCGAGGCGGCGCATCCTGTGCCGGACGCGGCGGGCGTGGCGGGGACGCGGCGTATCTTGCAGATGCTGCAAACCGCCGATGCGCGGACGCTGGTCATCTGTCTCTTGTCGGGAGGTGCTTCGGCTTTGCTGGTAGCGCCTGTCAGCGGCATCACGCTACAGGACAAGCAGCAGGTGACCCGGCTGTTGCTTGAGTCGGGGGCAGGCATCTGCGAGTTGAACGCGGTGCGCAAACATCTTTCCGGCGTGAAGGGCGGCAGGCTGGCCGAAGCCGCTTATCCCGCGCCGCTGCTGGCACTGATTATTTCCGATGTTATCGGCGATGCGCTGGACGTGATCGCTTCAGGGCCTGCGGCGGCGGATAATTCGAGTTTTGTTGATGCTTGGGCTGTGATAGGCAAATATGGCTTGCGGGATAAATTGCCTCGGCGTGTCGTGGATTATCTGCAACAGGGCCTTGCCGGAAGGGCACCCGAAACCGTCAAAAATGGCGATACGAGCTTGAGCAGGACTCGCAATGTGATTGTCGCGAGCAACCGGCAGGCATTGGCGGCGGCAAAGGCCGGGGCGGAGCAACTGGGGTTTTCCGCCGCAATCATTACCGACGCGCTACAGGGTGAGGCGCGCGCGGCGGCACGCTGGCTGGCTGATCGGGTGCGTGCTGAATTGGCCGACATGCAGCCGGGTGATCAGCGCTGTTTGATCAGTGGCGGTGAAACCACCGTATGGGTGCGCGGCAAGGGCAAAGGCGGCAGGAATCAGGAGCTGGCACTCGCTTTTGCCTTGGCCATCGAGGGCTGTCAGGGCGTGCGTTTGCTGTCAGCCGGGACGGATGGTGGCGACGGCCAGACCGATGCGGCGGGTGCAAAGGTCAATGGCGAAACGGTGGCGCGGGCGCGGGGGGTGGGAATGGAACCGCGCCGCTATCTGGACGAAAACGATTCCTATACCTTCTTTCGGCAATTCGATGCCGCATCGGGCGCAGACAGCCATTTCAAGACCGGGCCGACCGGCACGAATGTCATGGACATACAGATTGTGTTGCTGCATAAACCGGCATAACCCATTACGTCCCCACTTGGGGTACAGCCGCCAAAGCCCCTCGTGGTATGATGCGCACCTTGTCCGGCGCGTTCAGAATTCGCTTCGAGTACCGCCTGTTGCAACGTAATCAGTGATGGATGTAAAACATGAAAAGCAGTGAAATCCGCCAGCAGTTTCTCGATTTTTTCGCCTCCAAAGGACATACCGTCGTGGCCTCCAGTTCGCTCGTCCCGACTGACGACCCGACGCTGTTGTTCACCAACGCGGGGATGAACCAGTTCAAGGATGTGTTTCTGGGCTTCGACAAGCGCCCCTATACGCGGGCGGCCTCAAGCCAAAAATGCGTGCGCGCCGGCGGCAAGCATAACGATCTGGAAAACGTTGGCTATACCGCGCGCCACCACACTTTCTTTGAAATGCTGGGCAATTTCAGCTTCGGCGATTACTTCAAACGCGAGGCGATAGCTTATGCGTGGGAGTTGCTGACGGAGGTTTATAAGCTGCCAAAAGACCGCCTCTATGTCACGGTTTATGCCGAGGACGACGAGGCTTACGACATCTGGACGAAGGAGTTGGGGCTGGAATCTTCTCGCGTGATCCGCATCGGCGACAACAAGGGCGCGCGCTATGCGTCGGATAACTTCTGGATGATGGGCGACACCGGCCCTTGCGGCCCTTGCACCGAGATTTTTTACGACCACGGCGCACATATCCCCGGCGGCTTGCCCGGCACGCCGGAAGAAGACGGCGACCGTTACATCGAAATCTGGAACAACGTGTTCATGCAGTACAACCGCGACGAGGCGGGCGTGATGCACCCCTTGCCCCGCCCATCGGTAGATACAGGCATGGGGTTGGAGCGTATCTCGGCGGTGTTGCAGGGGGTTCATGCCAACTACGAAATTGATTTATTTCAAGCACTTATCAAGGCGGCCGCGCGTGAGACGCATTGCGCCGACCTGGATTCGCCCTCGTTAAAGGTGCTGGCCGACCATATCCGTGCCTGTTCCTTTTTGATCGCCGACGGCGTGATTCCCGGCAACGAAGGGCGCGGCTATGTGCTGCGCCGCATCATCCGCCGCGCCATTCGCCACGGCTACAAACTGGGCGCAAGAGACGCGTTCTTCTACAAACTGGTCGCCGACCTGGTCGAACAGATGGGCAGCGCCTACCCGGAACTGGCCGCCGAACAAGTGCGCGTCAAGGGCGTACTCAAACTGGAGGAAGAGCGCTTCTTTGCCACCATCGAAAACGGCATGGCGATACTGGAAACCGAACTGGCGGTCATGGCGCAAGCGGGCAATACCGTATTCAACGGCGACCTGGCGTTCAAGCTGCACGACACTTTCGGCTTCCCGCTCGACCTGACTGCCGACGTGTGCCGCGAACATGGCGTGACGGTGGATGTGGCCGCATTTGATGCGGCGATGGCGCAGCAGAAGCAACAGGCGCGCGCGGCGGGCAAGTTCAAGATGGCGGCGAATCTGGAATACGCAGGCAAAACCACGACTTTCCATGGCTACGACACGCTGGAACACAAGGGCTGCGTGCTGGCCTTGTACAAGGACGGCGTTCCCGTCAACGAGCTGAACGAAGGCGAGCAGGGCGTGGTGGTGCTGGACGATACGCCGTTCTATGCCGAGTCGGGCGGGCAGGTGGGCGATTCTGGCGAGTTGAAGAGCGTACACGGCATCCTGGCGGTGGAAGACACGCAGAAGATACAGGCGACGGTGTTCGGTCATCACGGCGTGGTTACGACCGGGAAATTGGCGGTGAACGATGCCGTCAATGCCCGCGTCAATATCGCCGCGCGCCGCGCGACGGAGCGTAACCACTCCGTCACGCATCTGATGCACAAGGCCTTGCATGAAGTGTTGGGCGAGCATGTCCAGCAAAAGGGATCGCTGGTTGACCCCGACAAGACGCGCTTCGACTTTGTACAAAACCAGCCGATGACCTCGGGCGAAATTCGTCGGGTGGAGGCGCTTGTGAACGCCGAGATTCTCGCCAATGTCGCAACCCAAGCGCGGGTGATGAGTATCGTTGAGGCGCAACAGACGGGTGCGCGGATGCTGTTCGGCGAAAAATACGGCGACGAGGTGCGCGTGCTGGACATCGGTTCGTCGCGCGAATTTTGCGGTGGCACGCACGTTGCGCGCACGGGCGACATCGGCCTGTTCAAGATCATCTCGGAAAGCGGCGTAGCGGCGGGGGTGCGGCGCATCGAGGCGGTAACGGGCGAGGGCGCGCTGGCGCGGATCCAGCAGCAGGAACAGCAGTTGCAGCAAGTCGCCGATACCGTCAAGACCCAGCCCAGTGAGGCGGCGGCGCGCATCGTGCAGATTCTGGACAACGTGAAGTCGCTGGAAAAAGAGCTGGCTGCGCTGAAATTAAGATGGGCTGAGGCGCAGGGCGACGAGTTGCTGATGCGGGCGCAGGAGGTAGGCGGCCTGCAAGTATTGGCGGCTGAACTGCCGGGTGCGGATGCGGCGATTTTGCGCGAGACGCTGGACAGGCTGAAGGACAAACTCCACTCCGCCGCCATCGTGCTGGCCTCGGTGACGGACGGCAAAGTGACTCTGATCGCCGGGGTCACTAAAGATCAAACGGCCAGGGTCAAGGCGGGCGAACTGGTCAACTTCGTCGCCCTTCAGGTTGGCGGCAAGGGCGGCGGCAGACCGGACATGGCGCAGGCGGGCGGCACGCAACCCGAACATCTGGCCGCTGCGCTGGCTTCCGTCCCCGCCTGGGTTCAAGGCAAGTTATAAGCTGGCGCGTGCTGGCAGCACCGCGCCGTGGCGTTGATGTGTTGCCACACGCCAAATTAGAACGGCAGTTTCAGGTGCGGTGCGGCTTGCTGGAAGATGCGGCGGAAGTCGTTTTGGATGCGCGTGAGTGCTGCTGTTGTATCGGCTTCAAAGCGTAGCATGATGGTGGGCGAGGTATTGGAAGGGCGTGCCAGGCCGAAGCCGTCAGCGTATTCCACGCGCATTCCGTCCAGGGTGATAATTTCCAGTGCATCGCAAAATTGTGCGGTCTGTTTTAATTGTTCTACTAACGCGTGATGTTCGCCTTCGGCGGTGTGGATGTGCAACTCGGGTGTGCTTAAGGAATCAGGCAGGGAATTGAGCATGGTGCTGGGATTGGCGACCCGGCTTAAAATTTCCAGCAGGCGTGCGCCGGTATAGAGCCCATCGTCGAAGCCGTACCAGCGTTCCTTGAAAAATACATGCCCGCTCATCTCGCCGGCCAACAGCGCGCCGGTTTCTTTCATCTTGGCCTTGAGCAGCGCGTGGCCGGTCTTCCAAAGCGTCGGTTTGCCGCCGTGCTTCTGTATCCAGCCGAACAGGTTGCGGGTGGATTTAATGTCGAAAATGATCTCTGCACCCGGATGGCGGCTCAGCAAATCGGCGGCAAACAGCATCAACTGGCGATCCGGGTAGATGATATTTCCGCCTTTGGTGACGACACCCAGCCGGTCACCGTCACCGTCGAAGGCTAGTCCCAGCTCGCTGTCGTTGTCGCGCAGGGCGGCGATCAGGTCTTGCAGGTTTTGCGGGTCGGAAGGGTCGGGGTGGTGGTTGGGGAAATGCCCGTCCACTTCGCAATACATCTCCTCTACCGTACAGCCCAACTGGCGGTACAGCCGGGCGACATGTGCGCCCGCCACGCCGTTGCCGCAATCCACGGTGATTTTCATCGGGCGCGCCAGATGGACATCGGAAACGATGCGCGCGATGTAGGCGGCGCTGACATCCTGCCGGGTATAGCTGCCATTGCCGTGTGTCAGGTCGTTCTGTTGGATGCGCGTGCGTAGCGCGAGTATCGCGTCGCCGGACAGCGTTTCATCCGCCAGCACGATTTTCAGGCCGTTGTAATCGCGCGGGTTATGGCTGGCGGTGAGCATCACGCAGCAGTGGGTATTGAGCTCGAAAGCGGCAAAATAAGCGATGGGCGTTGCCACGCAGCCGATGTCTATGACGTTGATGCCACTGCTCTGGATGCCGCGCGTGAGTGATTCGATCAAGGTCGGGCTGGATAAGCGACCATCCCGTCCTACGGCGATGGTGTGTTGATTGCGTGCAGTCGCTTCGGAACCGATGGCGTGACCGATCGCCTCGACGATTTCAGGCGTGAGGGTTTTGCCGACGATACCGCGTATGTCGCAAGCCTTGAAGATTGTTTTGGGTATGTCTTGCATCTTGTCGGTACTCATTTAGTGCTGCGGCGTGACGCGGCGGATTTTTTTCCACACCAGGTCGGGCGTGAGTTGGTTCATGCAGTTGAAATGCCCCAGCGGACATTCGCGTTTGAAGCAGGGGCTGCATTCGATGTCCAATTTGACGACTTGCGCCTGCGCGGACAGTGGCGGGGTGAATTGCGGGCTGCTCGATCCGAACAGCGCCAGCATCGGGCGATCGAGTGCGGCGGCCAGATGCATCAGACCGGAATCGTTACTGATGACAAGCTGAGCGACCGATAACAGTGCGATGGCATCGGCAAGGTCGGTGCTGCCGCACAGATTGCGGCAAGTCTGATTGCCGCTGCTCTGATTGCCGCTGCTCTGATTGCCGCTGCTCTGATTGCTTAGGGCGACGATGGTTTCAGACACGTCCCTGTCCTTATTTGAGCCAATCAGCCAGACCGCGTAACCCAGCTTGTGCAGGCGTTGCGCCGTCTCGGCAAAGTAGGCCGCCGGCCAGCGTTTGGCCGGGCCGTATTCCGCGCCGGGGCAAAATACCGCGACAGGCTGGTCGAGCCTGAGTCCGAGCTTGTTCAGCGTGGCATCGCGTTGTGCTGCGGTAACGGTCAGTTTCGGGTCAGCCAGCGGACGGGGAATCTTGCCGTCAGGCGTTTCGGCCAGTTGTGCGAAGCGTTCCACCATCAACGGTAATACGGTTTTATCCAGGCGGCGGGCATCGTTGAGCAAGCCGTAGCGCGCTTCGCCGACAAAGCCGGTGCGCAAGGGGATGCGGGCGAACAAAGGGACGAGTGCCGATTTCAGCGAATTGGGCAGCACGATGGCCTGATCGTAGTGTGCCGCGCGCAGTTGTTTGCCGAGTTGATAGCGCGCGGCAAGGTGCAACGCGCCGTGGGGGAAAGGATTGACAATCACGTCATGCACCTCCGGCATGGCGTGCAGCAGCACCGCTGTCCAGGGCGGGGCGAGGACGTCTATCCAACAGCCGGGATGGCGTTGCTTGAGACGCATCAGCATTGGCTGCATCAACATGCAATCGCCTACCCAACTCGGACCGACAATTAGTATCTTATTCATAGCGCAGGACAACCCAACACACGCCGTCATTCCCGAGTCGCTGGGAATGACGGCGTTCATGGATGAGCCGATTAGTGATGACTCTTGGGCAAATCGCCCTTGAATTTGTAAAGTGTCCCGCAATACGGGCAACGCGCCTCACCACCATTTTTCAATGGAATCATGACCTTGGGATGCGCGTTCCATACACTCATGTTAGGCATCGGGCAGGACAGAGGCAGATCATGCGCTGTCACTTCAATGTAACGCTGTGTGATGTCTTGTTTGCTCACGATGCCACTCCTTAAACGTAGTTCAACCAGTCGGTATGTTGCGGATGTTTGCCCGCGACACAATCAAAGAAAGCCTGCTGCAACCGGGTAGTCACAGGGCCGCGTGAACCTGAGCCTATGGTGCGGCGATCCAGTTCGCGGATCGGGGTCACTTCGGCGGCCGTGCCGGTAAAGAAGGCTTCGTCAGCGCAATAGATTTCATCGCGGGTGATGCGCTTCTCGATGAGTTCGATGCCCATTTCGCGGGCCAGCACAAAAATGGAATCGCGCGTAATCCCTTCCAGACAGGAGGTCAGATCAGGCGTGTAGAGCTTGCCCTTCTTGACGATGAAAATATTTTCGCCGGAACCTTCTGCAACAAAGCCTTCCACATCCAGCAACAGCGCTTCATCGTAGCCGTCGTTCGATGCTTCTTGGTGCGCCATGATTGAATTGCCATAAGTCATGACAGACTTGGCGCGGCACATGTTGGCGTTGACATGGTGGCGGGTAAAGCTGGAAGTTTTGACGCGTATGCCTTTTTCCATGCCTTCTGCGCCCAGATAAGACCCCCACGGCCAGGCGGCAATCGCCACATGAGTAGAAAGCGTCTTGGCAGAAATGCCCATCGCTTCCGATCCATAGAAGCAGATCGGGCGGATGTAGCAGGATTTCAAATCGTTGGCGCGCACTACTTCGCGGTGTGCCTCGATAATGGTGGCTTTGTCGTAGGGCATCTTCATCTGGAAGATGTGCGCCGAATTGAACAAACGGTTGGTGTGGTCTTCGAGACGGAAAATGGCCGTGCCTTGAGCGGCCTCGTAGGCGCGCAGCCCTTCAAATACGCCCATGCCGTAGTGCAGGGTGTGGGTCAATACATGGGTAGTAGCATCGCGCCAAGGCACAAGTTTACCGTCATACCAGATAAAACCGTCGCGGTCGGACATGGACATATTAGAATTCCTTTGATGAGGTCAATTGCAAAGCGCAGATTCTAGCGTTTTCCGGCGAGTTTATGAAGCGGAACAGAGAATATTCTGAAAAAACAGACCACGGTTTACCTCCGAAGGAAAAACGATGGCGAGGTCTATCAGAAATTTGAAAAATCGTGGTTTGCCTCCTTTTGTTCTACTGTTATGCTTCCAGAAGGCAGGCTACTGGAGC
>PEUR01000187.1 GCA_002780675.1 Gallionellales bacterium CG03_land_8_20_14_0_80_55_15
CAAGGCGCTTGCAGACCGAGCGCCATGCCAAATAAAGTTGTACTATTCATGGTCAAATTATCGCATTATCCACTGTAAATCATATAGAGCCAAAAAATTACTGTGAGAGAACTAAATTTAACCCATTTTGGGATAGAGATTAATTTGATAATTTGGAGCAAATCCACTGCTGTATCCTTCGCTCATCACTAATGAAAGCGCAATTTACCATATCTAATATGTCTTCACTACCACAACCCAGCCCCGAAGCCGCACGGCACAGCGCGCGCCTGTCCGAAACCATCCAGCAAGACATCACCGCGCAAGACGGCTGGATTTCCTTCGCGCGTTACATGGAACTGGCCTTGTACGCACCGGGGCTGGGCTATTACACGGCAGGGGCACACAAATTTGGCGAGGCGGGCGACTTCATCACCGCGCCCGAACTCTCGCCCTTGTTCGGACGCACCCTGGCAAGACAAGCCGCCGAGATCATGGCGGACAGCGCGCCGCACCTGCTGGAACTGGGCGCGGGCAGCGGCAAACTGGCGGCAGACATGCTGCTTGAACTGGAACAACGGAACAACTTGCCCGACCGCTACAACATCCTTGAAGTGAGCGCCGACCTGCGCTGCCGCCAACAGGCATTGCTGCAACAACGCCTGCCGCATCTGATGGATCGAGTGCATTGGCTGGACACGCTACCCGAGCATTTCATGGGCGCTATCGTGGCCAACGAAGTGCTAGACGCGCTGCCAGTTCACCGTGTGCGCTGGCAGGGCAGTACCCCCAACGAGCAGGGTGTGGCATGGAGCGAGCAAGGTTTTATCTGGCAGGAGCGTCCGCTCGACGAACCCGCCTTGCTGCAAGCCGCTCAACTCATCAACGAGTCATCCAGCCTGCCTGACAATTATGTCAGCGAAATCTGCCTGGCCGCGCGCGGACTGGTCAACAGTCTGGCTCACTGCCTGACACAAGGCGCGATGCTGTTCATGGATTATGGTTTCGGCGCGCGCGAGTTTTACCATGCGCAACGCGCGGCAGGAACGCTGATGTGCCACTACCGCCACCACGCCCACGATGATCCGTTCTGGTTGCCCGGCTTGCAGGACATCACCGCGCATGTCAATTTCACCGACATCGCGGAGGTTGGCATTGATGCAGGGCTGGAGCTGCTGGGTTACACCAATCAGGCCTTTTTCCTGATCAATAGCGGCATTGCGGACTTACTGAAGGACACTTCGCCCGAAAATCTGCGTGATTATTTACCGCTCTCGGCGCAGTTGCAGAAACTCACCAGCCCGGCAGAAATGGGCGAGTTATTCAAAGTCCTGGCGCTAGGTAAAAACAGGGCGAATCCGTTAAGCGGATTCGCCCGTGGCGACTTGTCCCGACTGTTATAGCTGCTACCGAGCCAGAGCGGGTGCTGAACTTGAGGCAGGTTCGGCATTGCCCTTGGCGCGTATAAAGTCAGCGATTTCCTTGATGACCAGTTGCCCATCATGGTTGCTGTCAATCGCATCAAAATTCGCGCTGAGATTAGGCAGCGTCTGCGCTTCTTCCCTGGATAATTTCCCGTTTTTATCTTTATCTGCCGAAGACAAATGCCGATTGAAGTCACTGCGCCTCTTCTCGGCAAGCGCAAAAGCGTCTTTCAGCTCCTTTTTGGTCAATCCGCTATCATGATCCGCATCTATCTGATCAAAATTTTCAGCGATTGCAGGCGCGTTTTGTTCGACTTCAGACTGGGAAAGCTTGCCCGATTTATCCACATCCAATGCTTTGAACATCTCGTTCAGTCTGGCATTCCGTTCCTTGGTGCTGCCAGATTGATTCGCCGCCAATGCAATACACGGCACAGTAACTAACAACACACACCCTATCCACTTACGCATTACCGCTCCTTTCGTTAATTTTTACCAGACTCTCAATTGCATTGATGCGAGCCCGCTGGACTGCGGCGGGAATTGTACCTTTATCCTGACAACCCCGCGCAACCGCACCCGCATCCACCGCACGCGCCACCGCCAGCAATTCCAGCAAATAGTCAGCTTGCGGATAAGCCACCTGCGCAAAACCCAAGCGCCCGCGCGCATCTGCCGCACACGCCTGCAGCAACTGAGCAAATCGCTCCGGTCGTCGCCAGGCATCTGCCGACTGGAACAGTCGGACTACCGTGACGGCGCGTAGTTCCATGGCGCGATGAATGTCGCCGTGGTAGCGCGCCGTCAGCCGCGCCAGATCACGACACTCACCCGTGGCACGCAAACGCTCGGAAAGTTTTTCTACCAGCGCCACACCGCGCAGCTCATGACCCAGGTGACGGGGCAAGACCGCTTGCGGCGTGGCGGCCTTGCCCAGATCATGCGTTAGCGCGGCAAAGCGCACCTCCAACGCGTAATCATGCTGTGCGGCATCGTCCACCACCATCAGGGTGTGCAGGCCGCAATCTATTTCGGGATGATATTTTTCCGGCTGAGGCACACCGAACAGCCCATCCACCTCGGGCATGATTTTCGCCAAAGCGCCGCAACTGCGCAGAGTCTCAAAAAATCGCGAGGGCTTTTCTTCCATAAGCCCTCGCGACAATTCCTGCCAGACCCGTTCCGGCACCAGCGCATCCACTTCGCCGTTGCTTACCATGTCACGCATCAAGGACAGGGTTTCCGGCGCGATGCTAAAACCGAAGCGCGCCGCGAAGCGCGCCGCGCGCAGGATGCGCACTGGGTCTTCGTTGAACGCTGGGCTGACGTGACGCAGTATTCCGGCACGCAAATCGGCTATGCCGTGGTGCGGGTCTATCAAGTTACCCTCGGCATCTTGCGCGATGGCGTTGATCGTGAAATCGCGACGCAATAAATCCTGCTCCAGCGTCACGTCCGGCGCGGCATACACGGCAAAACCTTTGTAACCGCGCGCAGTCTTGCGCTCAGTGCGCGCCAGCGCGTATTCCTCGTGCGTCTCGGGGTGCAAAAATACCGGAAAATCGCGCCCCACCGGCTGATACCCCTGTGCGACCATGGCTTCAGGGGTGCTGCCGACCACCACCCAGTCGTGATCCTTGCTCGGCAAGCCCAGTAAACGGTCGCGTACCGCGCCCCCTACACAGTAAATTTTGACCGGAACGCTCATGGTTCAGCCACTCCCTCCTGGTTTGCCGTACCCGATTCCGCAACCTTACCCCCGACCACTCCCAAACGCTGCTTCAGAGAACGCGCGGGCGTACCGAATTGCCGTGCGTAATACACCGTGTTGCTCATCACCTTTTTAACGTAATCACGGGTTTCGTCAAACTGAATCGTCTCGACGTAAATCGCACCTTCCAGCGGTCGCTCTGAGCGCCAGCGTTTCGCGCGGCTGGGGCCGGCATTGTAGCCAGCCGAAGCCAATACCGGGCTGTCGTCCAACGAGGTCAGGATATTCTTCATATAAAACGTACCTAATTTCATATTGGTATCCAACTGATGCAGCATGGATTCGCTATAACCCTTCCAGCCCAGCTTTTTGGCGATCCAGCGCGCCGTAGTCGGCATCACTTGCATCAGCCCCGATGCCCCCATCCCGGACTTTGCCGCAGTTATAAAACGGCTTTCCTGCCGCATCAGCCCGTATACCCAGGCTTCTTCCAGGTTATTTTCCTGAATATGCGGGCGCAAGGCTGCGCGATAAGGAGCGAGATAACGCAGGGCGAAATCATGCAGATGTACAGTTTTTTCGGCGGTATTGATGGCTCGGTCATAGATCTCATTGCGCCGAGCAATTTCTGCTGCGGCAAGTAACTCACGGTCATTAAAATTGCGTATCGCCCAACTCCACTCCCTGAACGCATCCGTGCGCAGATCCATGCGATACAACGCCAACGCCCGACGTATGCCGGGCAAATTCTCTATCGTCGCCAGTTCTTGCTGGGGGTATTGGTAATCGGGACGCACGGCGCTGAGTACCGCCGTGTCGTTCAATTCATCGCCAGCCAATTGGCCGTAAAAATCATATCCGGCACTCAGCGGGGCGAAAATCTTCGCCGCTTCAATGCGCCGTCCCTGTGCTTGCAAGGCGCGCCCCTTCCAGTATTGCCAGGCAGATTCGTTGCGCTGCACTTCGCTCATGGCCTCAATGGCCGACAACACCTCGGACCAATCCTGCACACGCAATGCCGCGCGCACCCGCCATGCCGCCTGTTGTTTATTGAGCGTCGCATCTCCTGCCGCCCTAAACCACTGCACGGCGCGCGCGTCATGTTTGCGCGCCGCTTCATATCCCAACCAACCCCAAAAATATTGCTGTTCGCTCATAGGGAAATGGCCAGATACCTCCCCCCAGCGTTGCGCAGCGAAATCAGGTGCCTGGTTGGCCAGACGCTGCAAGGCGAACATCGCAACAGCAAGTTGACCCGTGTTGGCCTGATTCCATACCTGTCTATCCAAATATCGCCCAGGATCAGCCTTAGCCTTTTCCAGCGCATCAGGTGACACAGCCCGGTTTCCTGTCAACCTTTCTGCCAACGGCCTGGCAAGCGACAGATTGCCGCCCTCCAGCGCCAGACGTAGCCGCTGCCATATATCCTGCTGGCTGATGATGCCATTCCCTATCGCCGTCTCAAACAAACTATCGCAACTGCCCGGCAACGCTTTGGGGTTGAACCACAAAGCGCGCACCTCTTGCAGCACGGCGACCTCCTGCTTACGAAAGCGGGATTGCAATGCGTAACAAGTGAGCTCAGCATCTTCGGACAGCAGGCGCGGATATTCGCTGTCGAACAAATCCCACTGCTGCTGCTTGCCCAGCAAGCGCAGCCATTCGGCGCGCATCTTGTCTATCAGCGGCGTGTCTTCAGGACGTGCCAAATAGGCGCGAATCACACCGGCATCGCTGCTAGCCAGCACCATGCGCAACTGGTAATAAGCGGTATAAACTTCCAGCGGACTATGCTTGAGGCGTTGTGCGAAGACAGACAACTTGGCGGCATCCCCCACGCGAAAGGCATCACGAGCGGCCAAAAAATCATCGTCCTGACCCGCCAATACGGAATTGGCCATCAGCAACAAAAACAACAGGAAAAATTTCATCAGGTAAAAAAGTGGTTAAACGAGCTATCATTGGCGAGGATACCATAACGCCGCACCCCGCCACACCCGTTAAACAGGAGTTCAGCAGATGAAAATAGGCATCCCGAAAGAAGTCAAAACCAATGAGTATCGCGTTGCGCTGACACCCGGCGGAACAGCGGCGCTGGTCGCGCGAGGGCACATCGTCCTGGTTGAAAATAATGCCGGTGCAGGCGGAGGTTTTAGCGACGCACAATATCAGGCCGCTGGCGCGCAAATCATCCCCGCTGCGGCAACCGTCTGGGCTGAAGCTGACTTGATTGTCAAAGTCAAAGAACCCGTTGAATCAGAATGGCAATACATCCAATCCGGCCAGATCATCTTCACTTACTTCCACTTTGCCGCCAGCGAAACCCTGACCCGCGCGCATCTTGCCTCGAACGCAGTTTGTATCGCTTACGAAACCGTTGAACTAGCCTCGCGAGAGCTGCCTTTACTCACCCCCATGTCCGAGGTCGCCGGGCGTATGGCGGTACAGGAAGGTGCGAAATATCTGGAGAAATTACCGGGCGGGCGCGGCGTGTTACTTGGTGGCGTACCCGGCGTTGCGCCCGGTAAAGTCGTGATACTGGGGGCTGGCGTGGTCGGCACGAATGCGGCAAAAATCGCGGCAGGTCTGGGTGCTACAGTCGTCCTGCTCGATACTGATCTGGACAAACTGCGCCAGCTCAGCTACCTCATGCCAGCCAACGTACAACTTGTTTTCTCTAACAGATTCAACATATTAGAACAAATATCCAGCGCAGACCTGGTCATTGGAGCCATCTTGATACACGGCGCTCGCGCACCCAAACTGCTGCACCGCGAAGATCTGCAACGGATGCGCCAAGGCTCGGTCATCGTGGATGTCGCGGTAGATCAGGGTGGCTGTATCGAGACGACGCACCCGACTACCCACGAACACCCGACTTTCATCGTGGATGGCATCATTCACTACGGTGTCGCCAATATGCCAGGCAGCGTACCCGTCACCGCCACCATGGCACTGACCAACGCGACCTTCCCCTACTTGCTGCAACTGGCGGACAAGGGTTGGAAGCAAGCTCTCAAGGACTCCCCTGCGCTGCTTAAAGGGCTAAACATCGTATCGGGTAATGTCACGCACAAAAAAGTGGCCGAGACGTTCGGGCTGGAATACCAGGCAGCGGAGTCTTTTCTGGACTGATTTACGCCAGCATCATGCAACCGTTCCTTCATGGCGTTTTTTCATGGCAGTTTTTTTAGGCCGGACTGTATAATCGGCGGTTTTTCGGAGCGGCTGCCATGTGGTTCAAGAACATCTTCATCTATCGTCTTCCCGAAAACTGCGCCATCACTGCCGAGGCACTACAGGAAAAACTGGCGCGCAAACCGTTAATGCCTTGCAGCGGACTCGACAAACAGAGCCGTGGCTGGGTTTCCTGCCGTAATGACGACCGCTTGGTTCATGTTGCGAACAAGCATATTTTATTTGCGCTGGGGGTAGAGCAAAAACTGTTGCCCGCCTCCATCATCAATCGCTACGCCAAGGAGCGCATCGCCGACATCGAGGCGCAACAAGGCTACAAGGTCGGTCGCAAAGAGACCAAAGACCTCAAGGAAGCCATCACCGAAGAACTGCTGCCCAGAGCTTTTGCCGTCCAGCGCACCACCTACGCCTGGCTGGATTTGCCTAATGGTCGCCTGATCATAGAGGCTGCCTCGGCTACCAAAGCGGAAGAGCTGCTCGAATTCCTCAACAAGACGCTGGACGAGCTGCCCGTCAAACCGCTGCAAACTGAAATTTCACCCGTTGCCGCGATGACCGACTGGCTGGCGGGCGAAGAAGCTCCCATTGGTTTCAGCATAGACCAGGAACTGGAACTGCGCGCTACGGGCGATAGCCGTGCCACGGTGCGTTATGCCAACCACGCGCTGGAAGGCGAAGAAATTCTCGCCCACATCGCGGCAGGCAAACGCGCCACCCGTCTGGGGCTAACCTGGAACAACCGCATTTCCTTCGTGTTGACCGAACAACTGCAAATCAAACGGCTCACTTTTTTGGACATCATCAAGGAAGAATCCAGCACTCTGGCCGATACCGCCGACGAGATGTTTGAACTCGACTTCACCCTGATGACCGGCGAATTAGCGAAAATGATCACCGAACTGACAACGGCACTGGGCGGCGAACCTGCTGGCAAGCAGCCTCTTGGCTGAGTGGGTAGGTGGCGCACAGGGAGTAGCCACTTTGAAAATATTTTCTAAACACATAGAACTTTTTTCAATTTAGCTTGCCTTACCGTTCAGTTAGCGCAAGCTTTCATCCGTCCCCCCCCCCGAACGGATGTCTTTTACTCCTCCCTGGTTGTTAAGACTTTTTGCCCCCGAACCCAAAGTTCGGGGGCATTTTTTTGATTCAGATGCTCATTCGCCGAGGTTGAAACGCATGACCCGATAAAACCGGCCAAAGCAGTATTCAAGATGCGGCTCACCGTGCAGCGCTTTGCCGTTTTCCCGCAACGCATCGCTCAATCTGGCGGTGACATCTTCCTGCCAGAATCCCGGCAAAAACGGCTCCAGGTGTCCGATCAGCCAGCGAAATGGCGCAAAGCGATACAGCAGATGATGGCGTGGGGTTTCGGCATATTCGGTAATCAGCACCGATCCGCCGGGACGAATCACGCGCGCGATTTCGGCGAACGTGCGGCGGCGCGCTTCAGCGGGCAGCTCGTGAAACAAGAAAAACACGATCACCTGATCAAAGGACTCGTTTGCATATCCGAGGCATTCGGCGTTCATGCGCGCCAGCGGACAGC
The DNA here is from genome assembly GCA_002780675.1 of Gallionellales bacterium CG03_land_8_20_14_0_80_55_15. Lineage (GTDB taxonomy): Bacteria > Pseudomonadota > Gammaproteobacteria > Burkholderiales > Gallionellaceae > Gallionella. Next base: position 7,862 of record PEUR01000187.1, read on the forward strand.
GGGATGCAACAGATCGGGTCTTGCGCCGCGCCAGTTGCAACTGGCCATCGGCCACATCGCACAGATGCACGTCATTGCCCGTGGCCGCGAGCAACGAGGGCGTGAGCTTGCCATACACGCAAGTCAGTTGCAGCAAACGCGCATCCGGTCGGGTATCGGCCAGCGCCAGCGTCTTTTCAAGCAGCTTGTCGTACTGGCCGAACAAAATGGCGTTGATGATGGGCTGATGGTCGAACAGCCAGATGCCCCCTCGCCACAGATACGCCCACCAGTAGTAGCGCGCCAGATAGTCCGGCACCCCGTCGAGAAATTTTTGGTACAGGCGCATGACTGGCTAGAGCAAGCCGCGCGGC
>PEUR01000214.1:0-2300 GCA_002780675.1 Gallionellales bacterium CG03_land_8_20_14_0_80_55_15
TACTCACCCCCATCAAAGGCAACCGGGAAGCCCTGAAAATATCCTTGGCTTTGAATTGCACTACAGGTGTGCTTCTTAACTTAACAATCATCTCAGCCACTTTGTCTTCGGTGTAAATAATGCTCAGATAGGATACAGCAGCGGGATAGTTATGTTCCTCTACATCGGAAAGCCATTGGATCACAGCGGTCTCTTTAGTCATCGCCAATTCTCCTGAAATACTCAGCCCACCACCACGCCTGGCGCACCTGGTTTCATCCTGCCTATCACAGCAGCTTGTGCGAATCCCGCCTGACGGAAGCAAGCCAGCACTTCTTTGGCAGATTCGGGCGCGACGGATACCAGCAAGCCGCCACTGGTTTGTGCGTCTGCCAGCAGGCGTTGTTGCCAGCTTGCCAGACCTGCGGCAAAAATCACGTCCTCACCGTAGCTTGCCATGTTGCGTTCGATGGCACCGGGGCCGTAACCCTGTTGCGCCAGCGGCAAGGCTGCGCTCAGCACCGGCACTTGCTCGAACTGCACCTCGCCTGTCAAGCCCGCACCGCGACACATTTCCAGCAAATGCCCCAGCAGGCCGAAGCCGGTCACATCGGTCAGCGCGTGTACGGCAGCGATGTCGGACAGCGCCGTGCCTACTTTATTCAGTTGGGTGGTGTTGGCGATGAGCTGCGCATAGCCTGCGTCAGACAACACGCCTTGCTTCAGTCCAGCCGCCAGAATGCCGACCCCCAGCCCCTTGCCGAGTATCAGCACGTCGCCCGCACGCGCATTGCTGTTCTTCTTGAGCTTGTTGGGATGCACCACCCCGATCGCCACCAGTCCGTAGATCGGCTCAGGGGAATCTATCGAATGACCGCCCGCCAGCGGGATGTCCGCCGCGCGGCAGACCGATTCGCCGCCTTGCAATATCGCGCGAATCGCCGCGACCGGCAGCTTGTTGATGGGCATACCGACGATCGCCAGCGCCATGATGGGCGTACCGCCCATCGCATATACGTCCGACAGCGCGTTGGTCGCGGCGATGCGGCCAAAATCATAAGGGTCATCCACGATGGGCATGAAGAAATCTGTGGTCGCAATGATGGCTTGTTGCTCGTTGAGCCTATACACTGCCGCGTCATCGCTGGTTTCCGTACCCACCAGCAGGTCGGGGAAAGGGAGTTTATCGGCAGCCAAGCCGATGATTTGCTGCAACAGCGCGGGGGCAATTTTGCAGCCGCAGCCGCCGCCGTGCGACAATTGGGTCAGTTTTATTTCTGTTACTATTTCTGGCACTACCGGACATCCCGACATATATTTCCTCGATTAAATATGCTTTTCAGAACCGCAAAACTAGCACAGATGGACGAATTTGACGACATTATTGATGTGCGCACTCCGGCAGAATTTGCCGAAGATCACCTGCCGGGGGCAATAAATTGCCCGGTTTTAACGGATGAGGAACGCATTATCGTCGGTACGCTTTACAAACAGGAATCGCCCTTTGCCGCGCGCAAAGTGGGCGCGGCAATGGTGGCAAAAAATATCGCCCACCATCTGGAAAACGTGTTTCACGACCACCCCAAGTCCTGGCGACCGCTGATTTATTGCTGGCGTGGCGGGCAACGCAGCGGCGCGATGTGCATTATCTTAGCCCAGGTCGGCTGGGCGGCGCACAAGCTGGAAGGCGGCTACAAGACTTATCGGCGCGATGTGCTGGACCAACTGGAAACCCTGCCGCCACAATTCAGCTTTCGCGTCATCTGCGGCCCGACCGGATCGGGCAAGACGCGCTTGCTGGCCGCACTGGCCGCACAGGGCAGGCAAATACTCGATCTGGAAGGGCTGGCGCAACATCGCGGCTCGGTGCTGGGCCGACTGCCGGAACAGCAGCAACCTTCGCAAAAAAGCTTCGACAGCCAGTTACTGCTTGCCCTGCAAGCCTTCGATCCGGCGCTGCCCGTCTATGTGGAAGCCGAGAGCAATAAAATCGGTCTCATCAGCCTGCCCCCTGCCCTGTTTGCCGCCATGCACGAGAGCGAGTGTCTGCTGATGGAAACGCCGCTGGCAGTGCGGGTCGCCGGGCTGCTGGAAGACTATCGCCACTATGTCGAAGCCCCGCCATTATTCATCGAACACTTGCAACCCCTGCTGCGTTTTCACGGCGCGAAATGCTTGCAGCATTGGACGGATGCGATACTTTTGGGCGACTGCGCGAGCGTGGTGGGCGAATTGCTTACCCTGCACTACGACCCCAGCTATCAGCGCGCCGCGCTAAGAAATTATCCGAAATTGCCATTCGCACAACGCGTCCCTGCGCC
>PEUR01000214.1:2331-11256 GCA_002780675.1 Gallionellales bacterium CG03_land_8_20_14_0_80_55_15
GCTGCAACACTATGAAATATAATATATTTGTATTATAATACCCGCTACCCGCTACCCGCTACCCGCTACCCGCTACCCGCTACCCGCTACCCGCCAAAATATTGTCCGAAAAATTGGCAGGCAAATTCATGCAATCGCCCAAAAATGGATTATCATCGGGACGTTACGCGAACCATCCGGGTGTACATAGCCGGTATCATCAAAACAATAATTTTCTCGAGTTTCGAGTTTGAAAACCAGTCTGATTCCCTTTCTACAGCGTATCGAAGGTTGGCGGCTTTGGCTGCTGACGGTGATTGTCTGCACAGTCTTCGCGGTCATTGTAGATTCTGCCTTGTCGTTATTGCTGCGAGGTGAAATCCAGGCCGTTTCCTTACTCATCGCGCTGATTGCGGGGGTTCTTATCGCTGCACCCGCAGCCGCAATATTCACCTTCCTGCTCAACACCTTGACGAAATTCCGCGAGCAATCACTGCGAGACTCGGTGCAACGCGCCGAGAGCCGTCTGGGCATGGCGCTGGAAGCAACCAATCTGCTGTTCTGGGAATTCGACCTTATCAGCGGCAAGCTGTCATATGACGACAAAATGTTGTCGCTGCTGAACATGGATGAAGCCGATGCGCCGCACAATCTGCAAAGCTGGCTGGAACGGGTACACCCGGACGATATTCCCGTTTTTATGAAACATTTCCAGGCGGCGCTTTCGGCGCAAGGCGATTCGCATTTCGATTTTGCATACCGCATCGCGCAACGCTCACAAAGCTGGGGGTGGCTGCATTCCAGTGGGCGCGTCATCCGGCGCAATGCGGCGGGCGTGGCGGAACTGGCGGTCGGCACGACGCTGGACATCACGGCGCGCAAGCTGGCCGAGACGGAACTGCGCGAAGCCAAGGAACGGTTCGAGTTGATTTTTAACAGCAGTCCTAATGTGATGTTGATCAGCCGTCTACCGGATGGTCGCATCACTCATGTAAACGATGCCTTCACCCGCGACAGCGGATATTCAAAAGCCGAGGCGATCGGCAATACGACGTTAGGGCTCAATCTGTGGACGACACGGGCAGATAGAGAAAAAATGACTCAGCAACTTCAAACTACGGGTAGCTGCAAGGATTTGGAAGTGGAATTTCAGGTCAAGGACGGCAGCCGGGGTATTGGTTTGTTGTCAGCGGTCATCACCAATCTGGATGGTATTCCGCATATTGTCAGCACGTTGCAGGACATCACCGAAAAAAAGAAATTTGATAATCTGGTCTGGAATCAGGCCAATTATGACTCGCTCACCGGGCTTCCCAATCGCCGCATGTTCGGCGACCGCCTGGCGCAAGACCTCAAAAAAGCCCATCGCGCCGGCTTGCAACTGGCACTGCTGTTCATAGACCTCGATCATTTCAAGGAGGTCAACGATACGCTGGGACACGACATGGGCGACATGTTGCTGGTCGAGGCGGCAAGGCGTATCACTTCCTGTGTGCGCGAATCGGACACCGTCGCCCGCTTGGGCGGTGACGAATTCACCGTCATACTGGCGGAGTTGGAAGAAACCCTGAGCGTCGAACGTGTCGCCGAAAATCTTATTCAGATATTGACACTTCCTTATCCGTTGGGGAGCGAAGTCGCTTACATTTCTGCCAGCATCGGTATCACGCTTTATCCCGACGATGCCACCGACATGAAAGACCTGATCCAGAATGCCGATCAGGCGATGTATGTATCCAAGCATTTCGGACGCAACCGCTATAGTTATTTCACTCCGGCGACACAGCAGGACACACAGCGCCGACAGCAAACAAGGGAAGAGCTGCGCCTTGCCCTGCAAGCCGGTCAATTCAGGCTGTTTTATCAACCTATCGTCGAATTGGCCAGTGGTCGCATCCAAAAGGCTGAAGCCTTGATACGCTGGCAACACCCCCAACGCGGCATTTTGAGTCCGGCAGAGTTCATTCCACTGGCCGAAGACTTGGGAATGATACACGCCATCACCGACTGGCTATTTCAGGAATCGCTGCGTCAAGTCAAACAGTGGCAAATGGTATCTGGGGAAGATTTTCAGATCAGCATGAATATCTCTTCTCTCCAGTTTCAGTCTCAGCAAGACACTTCAGCCTGGTTGGATGCCTTGAAAACAACGGGGGTAGCGGGACGGAGCCTGATTTTTGAAATTCGGGATAGCGTGCTGCTGGCTCCCACCAGCCATGTTGCCGCTCAACTGTGTGCATTCCACGAAGCGGGCATCCAGGTGGTGCTTGAAGGCTACACCAGTGGCAGTTCTGCGCTGACTTACCTGAAAAAATTCGCGGTAGACTATTTGAAGATAACCGCCGCGTTCACCCGCAACCTTACAACCGATTCAAGCGACATCATTTTGACCGAAACCCTCACCACGATGGGTCATAACCTGGGTTTGCAGATAATCGCAATGGGCGTGGAAACCCTGCAACAACGGGACTTATTGATTGCGGCGGGCTGCGACTACGGGCAAGGGTACTTGTATTCCCGACCCGTTCCGGCCGAGGGGTTCGAGATATTGCTCAAGAACAATATGCAAGCCTTGCAGGACGCGCCTTCAAGCGCATCAAACACGAACCATGCGCTTTTTCCGCCAACACCTCCTGCCGGATGAAATAATAATTGGCTATGTCACCGTTAATTAGCGGTTGACACAATAAGTGTAACTGTCGCAATAAAATTACATAACATATTGATTATTAAAAACTAAACTACAAAAAATGGGCGACTCCTTCCCCCTTGGAGTGCGTGAAAGCGAAGCGAGGTGGCTTTAGGATGGCTATGTGCTGGTAATTAACTGTTGTTATGGGGATAAGAAATCATAAATTACCGCTCATCACGATGACAGCATCCACCCCATCCCCACCCCAACCCTCCCCTTGAAGGGGAGGGAGTAGATTTCCCACCAGCGTCGTCTACCCCCGAGAGAAGCGCCCCAACCCTCCCCTTGAAGGGAGTAGATTCCTCCCCCTTCAAGGGGGAGAGCGTTAGCGGGGGGCAATGAGGAGAGGGATTGGGACTGGGGTTGACAGTCGCCACACAGCGGCAATCCAGAAGCGGGAACTTAGCACGACAGCCTATCTACGGTACTGATTGCCAATAAACTGATTGCCAATAATCTACGCAATTTCAACAGTTAATTAGTCTCTTACCAGCTAAATGATCTCAAATAATGACAAGAATTTGGTGATTATTGTGTTGTGGCAAGGGTTTGTACGATGGTGAACTCGGAGGGTTTGTACGATGGTGAACTCGGTTAGTTTTTCGCAAGTTGCAACTGCAGATCGACCGATATGCGTCAGGTAGTAGCGATAGGTTTTTGCGACACGTTTGATCAGGTCGAGGATGCGCAGGCGTTTGAGATAGCGAGAGAGTTTGCTGCACGAAATGTCCGGCAGTTGTTTTTTCAGATCAGCGCGGCTTGCAGGCGGTTGATGTCTCCCCCGCCACCGCTAACGTTTAACTTCTTCTTCCAGGCAAACCACCTTGTGGATGACTTCGCCTTCGATGATTTCGCCTTTGAAGTCGTCATCCCCGAACACATCATTCGCCGCGCCGCCCCTCGCATTTTGCTGTTCGCGCATCTGTTTGCGCATGGCGCGGGTCTTCCACCACAAATAGCCGAAAGCGATCACGCCCGCGATGACGATGAACACCAGCAACACCGCCGAGAACATCAGCCCCACCACAATCAAGGCGGCGGTGATGATGAACCCGATCAGTCGGCTTAGCAGCCTGGGCGAATTCGAGGTCAGTAAACGTGCCACGGCTTAAACCGCCTGCCCCGCAGCAAAGCCGGATGCCCACGCCCACTGGAAGTTGTAGCCGCCGAGCTGGCCGGTAACATCCACCACTTCGCCGATGAAATACAGACCGGGGACTTCCAGGCATTCCATGGTCTTGGAGGACAGTGCATGGGTATCCACCCCACCGCAGGTGACTTCGGCTTTGGTGTAGCCCTGTGTGCCTGACGGAATCACTTGCCAGTCGTGTAATTGCACGGCAATAGCTTTACGTTGTTTGTCATTATATTGATTCAATGGCTTGTTTTCAAATGACTTATTCTGTTCGCACCAGATCTCGGCGAAGCTCTTCGGAAACCATTGTATGAGGTAATTACTCAGCAGTTTCTTGCTGGTTTTTTGTTCGGTCAGCAAGGTTTCTGCATCGCAATCGGGTAACAGATTGATATGCAACGCTTCGCCCGGTTGCCAGTAGGAAGAGGCCTGCAAAATCACCGGCCCGCTCAGGCCGCGATGCGTGACCAGCAACGATTCGCGGAACGATTGTTTGCCGGTGGTGACGATGGCGGGGAAAGAAACCCCGGTCAAGTCGGCGTAGGGCTTCCATTCATCGGGGGCGAAAGTCAGCGGCACCAGTCCCGCCTTGAGCTTGGTGATGGGAATGCCGAATTGTTCGGCAACGTGGTAACCAAAAGGGGTCGCGCCCGTTTTGGGGATGGACAAGCCGCCAGTGGCAACCACCAGCGATACCGCCTCGAATTCGCCGCGTGAAGTGCTGACATAAAACTTGGCTTTCTTGCCTATGCCCGCATCCGCAGCGTAGGGCGTGTGTTTGACTTCTTCAATTTCGCAACTCATGTAACGCTTCACCCCTGCCGCATCACACTCGTCGCGCAGCAGGGTGATAATGGCCTCCGAGCCGTCGTCACAGAACAACTGCCCCAGCGTTTTTTCGCTGTAAGCAAGGTTGTGTTTCTTTACCAATGCGATGAAATCCTGTGGCGAATAACGCGCCAGTGCCGAGCGGCAAAAGTGCGGGTTGCTGGAAATAAAGTTGTCTGGCATCGTGTTGAGATTGGTGAAGTTGCACCGTCCGCCACCCGAAATACGGATTTTTTCCGCCAGTTTTTTTGCGTGGTCGAGCAGCACCACGGAACGCCCGCGCAACCCTGCTTGTAAGGCGCACATCAGGCCAGCCGCGCCCGAACCGATAATAATGACATCTGATTTCATAATTGTTCCGTTTTCTGTTATTTCGTTCCCAGCACAAAGGCGGGAAACAGGGTTAATGCACGTTCTGACGGACAAAATCCGTCACCGCATCGCGGTATTCGACCCAGCCGATTGCGGCGCTGTTGTTATGTTCGCCGCCTTCGATGAGCAGCAATTTTTTGGCTCCCGGAGCCGCCGCATAAAGCTGTTTCGCCATGTCCACCGGGACTTTTTGATCCCAACTGCCGTGGATAAACAGCACCGGAATTTTGAGTTCAGGCACTTTTTGCAGCGACTCAAAACGCTGGTTGAGCAGCCAGCCTATCGGCAAAAAGCCGTAATTTTTTTCGCCCATCGCCCGCATCGAGGTAAAGGTGCTTTCAGTAATCAAACCCGCTGCTTCCGGGTGGTGTACGGCCAAATTGATGGCGATCGCGCCACCCAGCGAATGTCCATAAATCACGGCTTGGGCAGGCTTGATACCGCGTGAGTGGAGCAAATATTGCCAAACCGCCTCCGCATCCTCATACACTTTTGCCTCGCTGGGTTCGCCGCCCGTACTCTTGCCATAGCCGCGATAATCGGCCAGCAGCACGTTGTAGCCAAGCTGATGAAAACGCTGGGAATGTTCCAGATTGTTGCCGATATTGCGGTAGTTGCCGTGAAAATAGACGACCGTGGGCGCATCGTTTTGTGTGGCGGGTATCCACCAGCCATCCAACTCGTCCCCGCGATTGCCCACTGGAATGTGCACCGAGTCAAACTTCATGCCCATGCGTTGCGGGGTCGTCTGCCATTGTGCCGCAGGCTCGAACACTTGCGCCTTCTGCGTCGCCCACAGGTAGCCGCAGGCAGACGCATACAACAACACCAAAATTCCCACGCCAACGGCCAGACGGCGCGTCCTGTTTTTCATGCCGCCGACTCCAGTTTTGACCACAGACAGATGCCCTTGCTGGCCTTGTCTATGTCGGTTAATTGTTGTGCGTGCGCCGCCAATTCCGCTGCACTTGCCTGCAACACCCGCAACTTGGGACGACTTGCATCCGTGTTCAGGGTGACGGGCTGACGCAGCGCTGGCACAGCATCGTCGTCTAGCAGGCTCTCTTGCCCGCGCGTCATGGCGAGGAACACTTCGGCCAGCAACTCGGTATCCAGCAACGCGCCGTGCAAGGTGCGGTGCTTGTTGTCTATCTCATAGCGATTGCACAAGGCATCCAGACTATTTTTCTTGCCCGGATGCATCTCGCGCGCGATCTTGAGCGTATCTACCACCTCATTCTGCAATGGCGGCAGCCCCAACAAGTGCAGTTCGTTGTTGATGAAACCCATATCAAACGGCGCGTTGTGCGCCATCAACTCAGCGCCTTCGACAAATTCCAGAAAGCTGGCGGCGATATCGGCAAATTTCGCCCGACCGCGCAGCATGTCCCAGGTAAAGCCGTGTACCCGGGCGGCATCCTCGTCCACCTCGCGCTCAGGATCCAGATAATGATGGAAATGCCGTTTGGAAACTTTGCGCCCATCCATTTCTATCGCGGCTATCTCTATGATTCTATGACCTCTTTTTGGATCAAGGCCGGTCGTTTCGGTATCCAGTACGATTCTGCGCATTATCTTAAATCCCGCGTAGCGATTTGTTCGCTTCCTCGCCCGCTTGCGGGCTTGGTCGAATGGCCAGTTGTTTCACCAGGGAATTGAGGGAAGGCTGATTCATTATCCTCACCATGCCCGTTTGCCTGCCCCAAAATCATCTCTACACCTTTATTAGCCAACACGTCCGCGCACTCGTTCCCTTCGTGTCCGGCATGTCCCTTGACCCATATCCATTCTATCTTGTGCTGCGCCGCCGCCCCGTCCAGCCTGCGCCACAAATCATCGTTCTTGACGAGTTTCCTGCTCGCGGTTTTCCAGCCGGAACGCTTCCAGCCCGCCAGCCAGGTAGTAATGCCCTGATGCACATACTTGGAATCGGTGTGCAGCCGCACCTGACAAGGCCGCGTCAGCGCCTCCAGCGCGGCAATCGCTCCCATCAGTTCCATGCGGTTATTGGTGGTATGCGCCTCTCCGCCGAACAGTTCGCGCTCCTTGCCCTTGAGTCGCAACAACGCGCCCCATCCGCCTACGCCGGGGTTCCCCTTACAGGCTCCATCGGTAAAAATATCCACCACTCCATCACTCATACTTCAATCCTGCCCATCTTTTTCACTGTTTATCCGATGCATCGTTCTGTTGTTGAGCTTGGGAGCAACCGGCAACAGTTTATTCACCAAGCCTTTATTCCATTGCGGCATAATTAACCGCATACCCGGCACACGCTTCACCGCATGCAAAAAATACACCCCGCCACTCACCGCCCACCAGCGGTCTCCCACCGCTTCCATAAAGGCACTGCGCTCCAACAAACCTGGCTGATGGAATGGCGGCGCGTAAACCGCGAAACGCCCTCCCACCACCTCAAAACCCAACAAAGCCAACCAATCCTTCAAACGATGCAATGCGATAAAGTGCCCACACCACGGATAGCCCTGTTTTCGGCCCAGCGCGCGATGCAACCCCCATAAACTGCGCGGATTAAACCCGCTGATAATTAGATTTCCTTCCGGCATCAATACCCGTTCCACTTCGCGCAAAAGCAAGTGAGGATGTTCGGCGAATTCCAGCATATGAGGCAACACCAGCAAATCCAGACAGCCACAGGAAAAGGGTAACTCCTCGCCACACAGCCTCACATCCGCATGTTGTTCGGCACCACGAAGGCGTAAGGGAATCCGGCTGTTGCGCAGAAAATCGTGTTCGGGCAAACCCAGTTGCAGCGCGTTATAACCGAAAATATCATCCACCGTGCGATCAAAATAAGCCTGCTCGCGGCACAACACATACCCCCCCTGCGGGGTGGCAAACCATTCGTTCAAATTTTGCGCAACTGACTTACAATCAGACATCACTCAGCTTTCGATCGGGGTTCGTCACCATGTTCAACATTACCGCCATTTCTGCCTTCACAGACAACTACATCTGGGCCATCCACAATGACCGTCACGCCGTCGTCGTTGATCCCGGCGAAGCTGCCCCCGTGCTGTCATTCCTTGCGGCAAGAAAACTGGCTCTGACGGGCATTTTTTGCACCCATCGCCATCACGACCACATCGGGGGCATCGCAGAATTGCGCGCAGTATACAACGTGCCCGTGTTTGGACGGCGACATGAAAAAAATCCGCACATCAGCCACGATATACGCGAAGGACAACAAATCAGACTGGACGAATTCGGCCTGGAGTTTGACATCCTCGAGATTCCCGGTCATCTGGACGACCACATCGCCTTCATTGCGACCAATATCACCCCCCCCATCCTGTTCTGCGGCGATGTCCTGTTTGGCGCAGGCTGCGGCAAGAATTTTGAAGGCACGGTGGCACAACTACACCATTCCCTGCAACGTCTGAGCCGACTACCCGACATTACGCTGGCCTATTGCGCCCACGAATACACAGCATCTAACCTGCGCTTCGCCCTAGCCTGCGAACCGGGCAACTCAGCCGTGCAACAACGCGTTGAAAAGACTCGAGAAATGCGTGCTGAAAACCTGCCCACCGTCCCTTTTACCCTCGCACTGGAAAAAGCTACCAACCCATTTTTACGGTGCAATGCAGATGAAATCATCAAAACGCTACAGCAGCGCGGTTTGACTGATACCCGTGCAATCAACGTATTTACCGCACTACGAGCTTGGCGAGACAATTTTTAACCGGCCTATTTGCGTGGCTATTCAAGGGGAATGTCAGCCTTATCCTCAACAATTTCAACTCAATGTTCAATCAGTGATTGCAGTAACCGCCAATCTGGTTTATTCTGCGCGCCCTTCGGAGAGGTGGATGAGTGGTTTAAGTCGCACGCCTGGAAAGCGTGTTTGGGATAATATCCCAACGGGGGTTCGAATCCCCCCTTCTCCGCCAAATCA
>PEUR01000001.1 GCA_002780675.1 Gallionellales bacterium CG03_land_8_20_14_0_80_55_15
CGCGGCAGATAAACCTTGTTGGACTGAACCGCCTCCCGGAAAGCGTGAAGGTCTGGTATAGGGGATTGATCTGTTTCTTTCCACCCGATAGGGCAAATTATAGCTGGGAATTTTGTACCCGGCGTTGCAAACGGTCTTTCCAGCGCAGATAACTATCTGATTGGCTGATGATTGTGCGCGCATTGGGCTTGCCGCAGTGAGAGGACTTCCGCCACCGCGTCAGCGGTTTAGTTCAACGTTAAATAGACAGAACTATTCAAACATATGCAGGACAGTGTTCTGTAAAAGCTGATCTGAAATACTGTAACTGTTTGATTATAAACTATTGATAGGGTTTTATGTATCAAGCTATCCTGCATACTCAGCACTTCATATTTTGATGTGCGCTAAGAATTGCAATTAGTGTATATGAAACTTGAAGTTCTGCAATTGGCACCTTCCAGAAATACGCTTTGATAAATTCCCCGTCAAATTGCGGATACTCGGAGCGACCTGTCAACTAACTTTCATGATGAAAACGACAGGCCACTATGACTAACTCAGAATCGGTAACGCGATAAACCAGGCGATTCGCATCGTCTATACGCCGCGACCAATAACCAGATAAATCCCCACGAAGGGGTTCCGGTTTGCCAATGCCGGTAAGGGGATCGCGCGCAGCAGCGCACCTTGTATTGCGCATGACGGGGCATCCTGTTTCCGGGTGGGTCAACCCGAGATTGTACAAGTCAACATAATTTCAAAATACAGGCAGAGCCGCACTCCAACCTCAGAATGCACTTAGCCGAAAATAGTTACGCTGAAGTTTGCGCTGGCAGGGTCGGATAGCCTGTTTTATTCCCGCATACCGGACAGCAAGGATCACGGCTAAAGCGGCTTTGCAGGACTTGCATCGTCAGCGCATCGAGGACTAGCAGTCGGCCATGCAGCCCCTGTTCCATCCCTATCAGCAACTTCAGTGCCTCTGCCGCCTGTAACGAACCGATGATGCCAACCAGCGGGGCAAACACCCCCGTGGTTGCACAACGCAATTCGGCGGACGCGCCTTCTTCGGAAAACAGGCAGTTGTAGCAAGGACTATCCGAGCGGCGAAAGTCGAAAACGGCGACCTGCCCCTGAAACTGGATGGCCGCACCTGAAACCAGTGGCTTGCGCTGTGCAAGGCAGGCGCGATTCACCGCATAGCGCGTGGCAAAGTTGTCGCTACAATCCAATACAAGATCAGATTTTTCAATTAAATCATGTAATTGCGCCTCATCCGCGCGCGCTTGCCGCGCGACATATCGCACCTGTGGATTGATTTCAAGCAGGGTGTGTTGAGCGGAGATGACCTTGGCTTGTCCGACCGAAGCGGTGCGATGGATGATCTGCCGTTGCAGATTGCTGAAATCCACGTTGTCATGGTCGCACAGCGTGAGCTGACCTACGCCGCTGGCTGCCAGATATAGCGCGACGGGCGAACCCAGTCCGCCCAATCCGATGATCAGTACGCGGGCATCCAGCAGTTTTTGCTGGCCTTCTATGCCTATTTCTTCCAGCAAGATGTGCCGGCTGTAACGTAATAGTTGCTCGTCGTTCATGATGGCTTATCAATGTGGGGGGGCGGATTATCCCCGATAACAGCTAGGAGTCTGTCGGACTTAAAGGAAATCTACTGCAAATTCGCCTGGACGGCGCATATTTCACCGCTTTCTTGGTCAATAGATCAACTATTGACCTGCGAAACCAGCAAAATCTGCCCTCGCCCAGCCAAATTTTCGCTACGATTCTTCAATTCCGACAGACTCCTAGTGAGTCTGTAGATTAACCTCCGATATAGGACATTTCCACTTTGGCGCGGTCGCGCTCGCTATCGCTATGGCGCAGTTCCGAGTAACGGTCATCGCGGAGCGCCCATTGATCGGCAATCCGGTGGGTCAGCATCCAGTCCGTCGCCCCCGCGCGCAAGGGGAGTCGCAAATCCATGCCCTCGCCCGCGAACAGGCAGGTGTAGAGCTTGCCATCGGTGGAAAGACGGGCGCGGCTACACGCGTGGCAAAATGCTTGCGTGACGGAAGCGATCACGCCCACCTCACCTGCGCCATCACGATAATGCCAACGTTTCGCGACTTCACCACTGTAATTTGGGTTGATGGCTTCCAGGGGGTAATGTTGCGCAATGCGGTCGAGGATGTCACGCACCGGAATCACCTCGTCCATGCGCCAGCCGTTGCTCTCCCCTACATCCATAAATTCGATGAAACGCAGCACCACGCCGCTGTGCCGGAAGTGCCCGGCCATCGGCACAATCTCGTGTTCGTTGACCCCGCGCTTGACCACCATATTGACCTTGACCGGCGCGAAGCCGACTGCCTGCGCGGCCTCGATGCTATCGAGCACGATGCCCACCGCAACCTGTGTGTCGCTCATCAGGCGAAAAGTCTCCTGGCTCAGTCCATCCAGACTGACTGTCACACGAGAAAGACCGCTATCCTTGAGGATTTGCGCCTTTTTACCCAACAGCACGCCGTTGGTGGTCAGCGCGATTTCCAGCGGATTGCCCTCGCTGGTTACAAGCCTGGCCAGCTTTTCGATCAACTGCTCGATACCGCGCCGCAGCAGGGGTTCGCCGCCAGTCAGGCGGATCTTGCGCACGCCTAGCTGCGCGAACAGGCGCGCGATGCGCTCGATTTCCTCGAAAGTAAGCAGTTCGGCGCGAGGTAAAAAAACATGGCTCGCGTCGAAAATTTCGCGCGGCATACAGTAGGTGCAGCGCAGGTTGCAACGGTCGGTGACCGAGATGCGCAGGTCAAGCAGCGGGCGTTGCAGGGTGTCCCGCAGGGGCAGGGCATAATCTCGCGCAAGGTCGAGTTTGCCGTAATCCGGTATCGCCGCATCCTGTCCTGCCAATTTGATCTTGATGATACGCATGTCGCCCATGTAAACGGTTTTGTAAAGAGATGAGCTGAAGCCTTGCAAGTTCCGCACCAGTATGCACCCAACATGACGCAAGTATGCCGCACCGGTTATCGCTGTGGCAGCGGCATACCTGCAATTTGCGTTACCTTATGCCCGCCTGATGTGCCTGTTCGTCGGCAAAATAGCTGGAACGCACCATCGGCCCGCAGGCGGCGTGGCTAAAGCCCATCGCTTTCGCTTCGCGCTCAAACAGGGCGAAGGTGTCCGGCGTGGCGTAGCGCAGCACGGGCAGATGGCCATCGGAAGGTTGCAGGTATTGCCCGAGCGTCAGCATGTTCACCCCGTGGGCGCGCAAGTCACGCATCACTTGCAAGACTTCCTCATCACGCTCGCCCAGCCCCAGCATCAGGCCGGATTTGGTCGGAATATCGGGAAAACGTGCCTTGAAATCCTGGAGTAATTGCAGCGAATGCGCGTAGTCCGCGCCGGGTCGCGCCAATTTGTACAGGCGCGGCACGGTTTCCAGATTGTGGTTCAGCACATCGGGCAAGCTGACGGCCAGCGCATCCAGTGCATCAGGCAGCCGACCGCGAAAATCCGGGACGAGGATTTCCAGCCGGGTGGCGGGCGAACTGGCGCGTATCGCCGTCAGGCAATCGGCAAAATGCGCCGCTCCCCCGTCGCGCAAGTCGTCACGATCCACGCTGGTGATGACCACATAGTTGAGATGCAGCAGGCCGATGGAGCGCGCCAGATTGGCGGGTTCGTCTGCATCGGGTGGCAGCGGCTTGCCGTGCGCCACGTCGCAGAACGGGCAACGCCGCGTGCAGACATCGCCCAGAATCATAAAAGTGGCCGTGCCCTTGCTGAAGCACTCGCCGATGTTCGGGCAGGAAGCCTCCTCGCACACCGTCACCAGACTGTGTTCGCGCAGCAGCTTTTTGACATCGTTGTAGCCCGTGCCGGAACCCGTTTTGACGCGTATCCATTCGGGTTTGCGCAAGCGATTTTGCAGCGGCACGATCTTGATGGGATTGCGCGCCGTCTTGGCTGCGCCGGTTTGTTTTTCAGGGGTATCCATTCAGACTTTCAAACGTAAAATGGTGTGGAGAGGATTGGTTTTGCGCGCTGTCTTTTCTTTTCCGGCCTGCTTATTTGTTATTACATCCATTTGATTCTTTTCCTAAATAATTTCGTTATTGTTCCCACGCTCCGCGTGGGAACACAGTAGTGGACGCTCTGCGTCCCTTGCCGCAGGAGCGGCACAAGCTGCATTTCCACGCAGGAACGTGGGAACGATAAATACTTCGGAGGTTTCATGCTCCCAGCGCTTGGCAAATTCCACGGCACGACTGCGAATCTCATTCCAGCTTAACGGCATGATTTTCCTTATTGCGGAGGCTGTTTCGCTGCCCAATGTCGCTGTAAACCGTGGATCAGGTTTTGTGCCAGTTGCGCCTGCAATTCTTCAAGGCCCACAGTGATGCCGAGTGCGACGCATTGCGTGACGCGGAGGCCTTGGTAGCCGCAGGGGTTGATGTGGTTGAACGGGGTCAGGTTCATGTCCACGTTCAGCGCGACACCGTGGTAACAGCAGCCGTTTTTGATTTTTAGCCCCAGCGAGGCAATTTTTGCGTCATTGACATACACGCCGGGCGCGTCTTCGCGGCCTTGCGCGGCGACACCGTATTCGCCCAGTAAGTCAATGACCGCTTGCTCCATCAGGCGCACCAGTTCGCGCACGTTGAGTTTCCAGCGGCGCAAGTCGAGCAGCAAATAGGCGACGATTTGTCCTGGACCGTGGTAGGTGATCTGGCCGCCGCGATCGATTTTTACCACCGGAATATCGGTTGGATCGAGCAGATGTTCCGGCTTGCCCGCCATGCCTTGCGTGTAGGTGGGGGGGTGTTGTACCAGCCAGATTTCGTCGCGCGTTGCGGGGGTGCGCCCGGCGGTGAAGTGCTGCATCGCCTGCCAGGTTGGCTGGTATTCGACCAGCCCCTGGCTGTGGACGACAGGATTTTGAGGCATAACCCCTCCCAGCTTCCCCTTGTGCTGGCATCCGTCAAGCGGATTGCCTGCTTGACCCGTTGCCGGGGAGGGGGCTGCTTCTCCACGGGTATAGGGGGATAGATGGGAGGGGGCTGGAAGTTTTTTACCTTGCACGGTTCATAGCACCATCTTGACCATCGGGTGGTCGCACAGTTCTTGATACATCGCGTCGAGTTGCGCGCGCGAAGTGGCGCGGACGGTGCAAGTCAGGCTGATGTAGCGGGCAGTCCTGCTGGCGCGCATCTCCATGCTGGCCGCTTCAAAGTCGGGCGCATGTTTAAGGACGACTGCCAGGACGTTCTGCGCCAGTTCGGGATGTTGCTCACCGAATATTTTGAGCGGAAAGTCGCTGGGATATTTGACCAGGCTTTGGTCGTGCGGGATGACCGGCATTTCGGCTAATTTGTTTTCGGGTATTTTGGTCATTGGGCGCGCATCACTTCACGTTTGAATTTCTGGTATAGGGTATGGATTTTTTGGAACAGCGGTCCGGGGTTTGCCGTGCCGATGGGTTTGCCGTCGAGATGGGTGATGGCCTGAACCTCTCGCGTGCTGGAGGTGAGCAACAGTTCGTCGGCAGCGAATACTTCCGCAACGGCAATTTTGCGTATCTGGTAAGGAATCGCGTTGGCCTCGGCTATTTCCAGTATCACGTCGTAGGTGATGCCGGGCAGCATCAGGTGGTCTTTCGGGGGGGCTGCCAATACGCCATTTTTGAACACAAAGATGTTGCTTGCCGAGCCTTCAGTCAAAAATGCCTCTTCGGTTAGGAAAGCGTTCGAGGTCAGGGATTCGGATCGGAACAGGATGGTTTCCGAGCAGCCAGCGTCCACCGACATCTGGCGCAGCAGCACGTTGGGCAGCAGCGAGATGGCCTTGATGTCGCAGCGCAGCCAGCGGTTGTCTGGTGCGGTAATCGCCGCGACACCGCTTGCAACCAGGCTGGCGGGTGGCATGAGCAAGGGATTTGCCATGACAAAGACAGTAGGCGGCACGGGAGGGTCTGGAAAAGGATGGTCGCGCGGCGCGACCCCGCGCGTGATGTGCAGATACAGGTATTGGTCTTCCGTCTCGCACAGCGCGATGAGTCGCTCGAAGATAGCCGTCCATGCCGCGAGGCTGAGCGGATTGGCGAGCAAGATGCCGTCCAGGCTGTGCTGCAAACGCTGCAAATGTGCCGCCGGGCGAAACGGGCGGCGGGAATACACCGGAATGACTTCATATACGCCGTCACCGAAGATGAAGCCGCGATCCAGCACGGAAATCCTGGCTTCTTCAATGGGTAGATATTGTCCGTTCAGGTAGATGGTCATGGCGTTTACCAGGGGCTGTATTTCTGTACCAGCAGGCGGATGCTGTCCCAGCCGCGTGAGAATACGTTGGCCAGGCTCACGCTATCGAGTGCGACCAGCGGGAATTGGGCGTAGGGTTTGCCTGCCAGCGTCAGTTTGAGTGTGCCGATGGTCTGGCCGGAAGTAATCGGCGCGACGAGCGGTTGTGGGGTTGCGATGGTGGCCTTGAGTTGCGCAAACTGCCCGTTGGGGACGGTCAGGAACAGGTCGCGGCGCAGGCCGATGTTCAAATGTTTTTCCGTTCCCTTCCAGAGGCGTACCTGAGTGACGGGCTGGCTGTTTTGATAGAGCCGCACCGTATCGAAATACTGGAAGCCATAGTTTAGCAACTGCTGGCTTTCGGAGGCGCGCAGGCCGTCAGAATCCGCGCCCAATACCACGGCAATCAGGCGGCGTTTGTCGCGCTTGGCCGAACCGACCAGACAGAATCCAGCGGTGTCGGTATGTCCGGTCTTCAGTCCGTCAGCGTAGGGGTCGAGCCACAACAGGCGATTGCGATTGGCCTGAGTGACATTGTTAAAGGTGTAATCGCGCAGGCCGAACAGGGGATAGTATTCGGGAAAATCGCGCACCAGCGCGGCAGCCAGTATCGCCATATCCATCGCGCTGCTGTAATGCTGCGCGTCCGGCATCCCGACCGGATTGACGAAGTGCGTGTCTTTCATGCCCAGACGTTGCGCTTCCTTGTTCATCGCTGCGACAAAGCTGGCCTCATTGCCGGAGAGATTGGTCGCGAGAGTGATCGCCGCATCGTTGCCGGATTGCACGATCAGACCATGCAACAGCTCGTCAACCGTCACCGATTGTTCGGGTTTGAGCAACATGCGCGATTCGCCGCTGTTATTGCTGGTCGCCGCTTCCGGTACGGTGAGACTTTGTTCTAGCGTCAGCGTGCCGCGCTTGAGAGCGACAAAAGTGAGGTAGGCCGTCATCAGCTTGGTCAGCGAGGCGGGCTCCATGCGCGCGTTGCCTTTCTGACTGAGCAATAACTGGTTGCTGGTGAAGTCGTACAGTGCGTAGGATTTTGCGGTCAGGACTGGCGGGGCAGGTAAGGCAAAACTGGCGGTAGAAAGCAGCAAGCCAATAAGGAACAAAATGTATTTCATGATGGTGAACGCATTGAGGGGGGATGATTATAGTCGTTGCCCGAATGTGGGTGCGAACTTATTCGCAGCTCGCATTATCTCAAATAATTCATTTGAAAAGCTGCGCCGATATGACGAGCTAGTGGATTATTCGGGATTCGGGTTGTGCGCATAAATTTACCTCCATAGAACGATTGCAACATATTGAAGAATAGATAATTTTCTGCCTGCGGCGGTTTGGGTGAAGCGAAATAAAAATTTCGCTCATCTATATACTTTGGCCTAACGTTTTGTCACCCAAGGCTGCTATAAAGTGCGCACTAAAAACCGGGAGTAAGAAAATGCAAAGTAGAGTCAGTGCACATGATGCGGTTGGTTTCGATTGTTGTTGCAAGCGCGGCTTGCGTGACCGGATGAATATCATCGCTGCGGCAGAGGCGCATGTGGTGTGGAAAAACCGTCTGGGCAACTATGTGCGCGGCCTCGGTCTCGAAACTTTGGGCGCGGCGACACTGGGGCAAGATGGCGTTTGCCAGTTGGGAAACTTAATCAACGGGAGTGCGTTGCTGGCGTTTCACGATATGCCTGAATATGACCAGTTGAGGGAGGCGCATGAACAGTTTCATCAACTGTCTTGTGAGGTGGTGGATAAACTGAACGCAGGAGACCGCGATGCCGCCATTGCCTTGTTTGAAAATGAGTACAGCACTGCCTTGCAGGTAATACTTGCATCCTTGGGCAAAATGAACCGGTCGTTACGGGGGTGAATCCATGGGCTGAGGATACCGCCTGGTTTTTCTCAATCCGGCAAGCTGGCAAGTCGCAGGTTTCTCGGCGCAGCCTGCCCCGTACCGTGATACGGGGTATGAGTGCAGATTATTGATCAATATTGGTTTTTCGCTTTTTAGAACACGACAAACCTAATTTAATTACACCGCGCCAGCCATTTGTTTGGCTTGTTCGGCTACCTCGGTAAGTGCTGCGGCAAGGTCTTCTGCCCGGTCGGGATTGATGCCCAGCGACAGCCATTCCTCTGCGCTAATCTCAAGTCTGGTGTGTTCGGCAACGCCCACATCCGGGAGCAGGCGCTCGGCAAAATTGACCAGGCTGACCAGCGGTTGTCCCGCCGCAGCTTCTTCAATATCCGGCGTGTGGTGGTAGCGCATGACGGCGATAATTTCTTCCGGCAAATCCCAGTGACGACCCAGTTGCGCGCCGATTTCGCCGTGTGTGATGCCGAGCAGTTCCTGTTCGATTTCCTGTGCCGCACGTTCTGGCTGTGCGTATAGCCGGGTATGTAGCGCATCGCTGGCAGCCGTGTCCAGATAGCTCAATGCCATGTAACCGATGTCATGCAGCAGACCCGATAGAAAAATCTGGTCGTCCAGTGGGCGGGTGCGCGCCGGCATGGCTTTGCTGAGGGTGCGCATGGCGAGTGCGATGGTTAAGCTGTGTAGCCATAACTCATTGATTTTGAACAGACCTTCCGATGGGGTGCGCATTGCGGAGAGGGTGGCGATACCCAGTGCGATGGATTTGACGCGCGTCAGTCCCAGCAACATGGCGGCATCGTGGACAGAATTTACCTTGCGCGACGCGCCGAACAGGGATGAATTTGACAGGCCGATAATTTTCGCGGAGATCAACGGGTCTTGTTCGATCAGTTTGAGTAACTGTGCTTCGCCTTCATCGCTATCCAGCGCCAGTGAGAGCAGCTTTTGTGCGATTGTCGGCATGGCGGGTAGGGAGTCCAACCCAGCGAGATCCATTTTCAAATCAATTTGGCTATTCATCTGTTTCCCCTTGTGGTGTGTATTGGCGGCAAAGCTGCCTTATGCGTCCGCTCGATGGCGGAGGTGATTTCAATATCGGCAGCCCGCGAAAATTCTTGAGGGGAATTGCGATTTTTTTATCAGGCGGAAAACGGGAGGTATCAGTCGTGGGGTAATGGCGGTTTGCCCAGCTTGCGTTGCAGGGTGCGGCGGTGCATGTTGAGGGCGCGTGCGGTGGCAGAGACGTTGTTGTCATGTTCTCGCAACGCGCGCTGGATGTGTTCCCATTCCAGATGTTCGAGTTGGGTGGGTTGCGCATCGAGTGGCGTATTGCTGTCCGGCGCATGGCTGAAGGCGGCGACGATTTCGTCGGCGTTGGCAGGTTTGGCAAGGTATTGGGTGGCACCCAGTTTGATGGCTTCGACGGCGGTGGCGATGCTGGCATAACCGGTCAACACGACGATGCGCGTGTTCGGGTCGAGATCGTGCAATGCCTGAACCAGCGCCAATCCCGATGCGCCCCCCATTTTCAGATCCACGACGGCAAATTCGGGCGGATTGGCTGTGGCCTGCGGAATGGCTTGTTCCACACTGTGTGCGACACTCACGCAAAAACCGCGTTTCGA